>VYCX01000545.1 GCA_009843725.1 Boseongicola sp. SB0675_bin_26 | reverse complement strand
GGCGTGCCAAGATAGAACCACGTGCCGTCCCTTGCGATCCGCATGTCGAGATCGCCGCAATCGGGCGGATTCCAGAGGTGGACCGGAGGCAGCCCGCGCCGTGATGCGGCTCGGGCCGTCGCGGCTATGCTTTCTGCCGAGGGTTTCACGGGGTTTTGACTGCCTTCGGATTTTGTCATTTGTGCCCGGAGCAATAGTTCGTTCTACTGCGCATAATAGTGCGAAAGGGAGCGATTGCCATGTCCGATGCTTCATCCGAGCTGGTGGCCGGGATCGAAGGACTGTGCGAACGGCTCGCGGATGTGAAGACCAGCATCACCAAGCGGTTCATTGGTCAGGAGCGCGTGGTGGATCTCGTGCTGTCTGCGATTCTTTGCGGTGGGCATGGCCTTCTGGTCGGCGTGCCGGGGCTTGGCAAGACACGGCTGGTCGAAACGCTCTCGACCGTCTTGGGGCTGGACGGCAAGCGGGTCCAGTTCACGCCGGACCTGATGCCTGCCGACATTCTTGGATCGGAAGTTCTGGAAACAGGTGCTGACGGCAGCAGAGTCTTCAAGTTCATCAAGGGCCCGGTGTTCTGCCAGCTGCTCATGGCCGACGAGATAAACCGGGCAAGCCCCAGGACGCAGTCCGCATTGTTGCAGGCGATGCAGGAAAAGTCGGTGACAATCGCGGGGGACGAGCATGAACTGCCTGCGCCGTTTCATGTGCTGGCAACGCAGAACCCGATAGAGCAGGAGGGAACCTATCCCCTGCCGGAGGCGCAACTGGACCGGTTTCTCGTGCAGATCGATGTCCCTTACCCCGACCGGGAGACCGAGCGCGAAATCCTGCTTGCCACCACTGGCGCAGACGAAGAGCTGTCAACACAGGTGCTGACTCCCGAAGAGCTCGTTGCCGCGCAGACGATCGTGCGCCGGATGCCGGTGGGTGAATCCGTGATGGAGTCGATTCTTGACCTGGTGCGTTGCTGCCGTCCCGAGGAGACGGATTCGCCTGACATCGTGCAGCAGCATGTCAGCTGGGGACCGGGTCCGCGCGCCGCGCAGGCCCTCGCGTTGACGGTCAGGGCGCGCGCGCTTCTGGAATGACGGCTCGCGCCCTCCGAAGAGGATGTGATGGCCCTTGCGACACCGGTGCTCACCCATCGCATGGCACTCAGTTTTGCTGCCCGCGCCCAAGGCTTGACGTTGCAGGAAGTCATCGACGATGTATCCCGTCACGTTGCCCGGATCGAGGAAGCGGCTTGAGCGTGGCGCAGGCGGCTTCCAGCACGACCGCGCAGCTGCGCCGTGAGGCAGAGACTCTCGCCGAAACGTTCCCGCCATTGCTCGCATCCGCGGAACGTCTTGCGGCCTGCGTCATGCCCGGCGAGCACGGGCGCAGGCGGGTCGGATCCGGCGACGAGTTCTGGCAGTACCGGCCTAGCAGCGCAGGCGACGAAATCAGCATGATCGACTGGCGGCGCTCGGCGCGCAGTGATGACGCGCTTTTCGTGCGCGAGAAGGAGTGGCAGGCCGTCCAGTCGGTGATGATCTGGCTGGACATGGGCCGGTCCATGCACTTTGCGTCGTCAAGATCGTTGCCGCGCAAGGTCGACATGGCGCGGAGGCTGGCGCTGGCGCTCGCAATTCTGCTGATGCGCGGCGGGGAGCGCGTAGGCCTGGCCAATGCCGGCTTGCCGCCGCGGAACGGCCATGCCCAGCTGATGCGCCTTAACAGCGCCATTGCCGAAGGGGAGGATGCCACCGACTACCCCGTGCCTGAGCTTGCAGACGCACCGGCCCGGACGCGCGCCGTCCTGCTGTCGGATTTCCTGGGCGACCTGGATCCCGTCCGGCACGCCGTGACCGGTGCCGCCGATCGTGCCATCGAAGGCGTTCTCCTTCAGGTTCTGGATCCGCAGGAGGAGGCCTTCCCGTTCGAAGGGCGCACGGTATTCGAATCCATGGGTGGAACGCTCACGCACGAAACGTTGAAGGCGGATGAGCTTCGCGACCGCTATCTGGAACGGCTGGCGGACAGGAAGGCCGAGCTATGGGAGCTTGCAAGGCTGGCGGGATGGCAGTTCAACGTCTGTCGCACTGGGTCTCCGGCCTCGGCGGCCCTCCTTTGGCTGTACATGGCGTTGGCCAGGGAGCATTGACGGTGATGTCCAGGCGGCAGGAAATTTCGAGTGCAGTCCGGCCTGACGTCCAGGCCGTGCCTTGGAGTCCGGGTTGATGTGGACGCTTGGCCCCGTGGCGTTCGCCAGCCCGTGGCTGCTTCTGGGCCTGCCATTGCTGCCCATTCTCTGGATTCTGCTTCGGACCGTGCCACCGGCACCGGTTCGGCGGCTTTTCCCCGGCGTGGCCCTCTTGCTTGGCCTCGCGGACGACGAGATGCAGACCGACCGGACGCCCTGGTGGCTCCTGCTGCTTCGGATGTTGGCGGTTGCGGCCGCCATCATAGGGTTTGCGGATCCCGTCCTGACTCCTCGAACGGACACAGCTCGCGACGGACCGCTGCTGTTGCTGTTCGACGGCAGTTGGGCGGATGCACCGAATTGGCCGATGCGGAACGAACATGTAGAGAGTCTGCTCGGCGATGCGGCAGTGGCCGGTCGTGAAACCGCCATTGTCTCGCTGGCAGACCTGCCGTCGCACCCGGTCTTGCCGTTCCGTTCGGCAAGGAACTGGCTGCCGGAACTTGCGGGAATTGCGCCGGAGCCATGGATGCCGGACGGCCCTGCGGTGCTGTCCTGGCTTTCCGGGCTCGACGGCAGCTTCGACACTTTCTGGCTTTCGGACGGGGTTGCGCAGGATTGGCGAAGCGCGGCGCTGGCTGAACTCCAGGCCCACGGCCGAGTGTCCGTCTTTGAGTCCCGGCGTCCGGTGCTGGCGCTCAAGCCTGCAAGAATCGATGACGGGACAATACAGGTGCCGGTTGCAAGAAGCCGGAGCACCGGAGCAAGCGCGATTGCGGTTGTTGCGCATGGGCGTGACCCGGCTGGCATCGAGCGGCGGCTGGCACGCGTTGACGTCGAATTCCCCGAGGGGGAGCACGAAGCCGAAGCCGTTCTGTCGCTGCCGCCCGAACTCACGAACCGGTTGACGCGGTTCGAGATCGAAGGAGCCCGTTCTGCCGGCGCCGTTAGCCTGACGGATGACAGCCTCAGCCGTCACGAGATTGCGATCGTTGCCGCGCGCGAGGAACGGGAAGGCTCGCGGCTTCTGTCGCCGACGCATTACCTTGAACAGGCGCTGCGTCCGAGTGCCGACCTGATTCGCGGCGCCATTCAGGACATTGTTCTTGCCAACCCGGACGTGATTGTCCTGGCTGACGTGGCCTCGCTTGCAGGCAGCGAGCGCAGCGCGGTCGAGGAGTGGGTGCGCAGTGGCGGACTGCTGCTGCGGTTTGCCGGGCCGCGCCTGGCCGCATCGGACGTCGGCCGCGAGGCAGAGGACGTCCTGCTGCCGGTGCGCCTGCGTGCGGGAGGACGCCGGGTCGGCGGAGCGATGAGCTGGGGCGAGCCCAAGCGACTCAGGACCTTTTCGGCGACGAGCCCGTTTTTCGGGCTAGCCGTTCCCGATGACGTCACGGTGTCGAGCCAAGTCGTGGCACAGCCGGATCCAAGCATGGCCGAGCGAACGATCGCCACGTTGGCGGATGGCACGCCACTCGTCACACGCAAGCGTCTGGGCAATGGACAGGTCGTGCTGTTCCACGTGACTGCAAATGCGGATTGGTCGAACCTGCCGATATCCGGCCTTTTCGTGCAGATGCTTGAACGGCTGGCGGTTTCCACGCGGCGGACTCTGCCGGCTGCGGAGGATCTGGAAGGCACCGTGTGGATGCTGGATCGACGACTCGACGGGTTCGGCAACGTGGACGCTGCGGGGGCGATTGCTGGCGTCGACGGGGCCAGGCTGGTGACTGAAAGTCCTGGCCCCGACTTGCCGCCCGGAATCTATGCTGGCGAAAGTGGCAGGATTGCACTCAACGCGTTTGGCGAATCCGGCCAGCTGGCCGCTGCAGTCTGGCCGGCCGACGTGCCGGTTGAGGAATATGCGGATTCCCAGGCGCTGCCCCTGAAGGGCCCGCTGCTCTTCCTGACGATCCTGGTGTTCCTGGTCGACGTGCTGGCGACGCTCTGGCAGTCCGGCCGCATGCCGCGGGTTGGCGCCGTGGCCGGAGGGGCTGTTGCGGCTTTCCTGTGGCCTGCGTCACCCGCTCCCGCACAGGAACAGGACTTCGAGCGGCTTGTCGCGACGGCGTCGGAAGTGACGCTCGCATATGTCATC
>VYCX01000262.1 GCA_009843725.1 Boseongicola sp. SB0675_bin_26 | reverse complement strand
AGCCGCATGGAAGCGACGGACGTGGTGCGCATCGACGCACCCGACGAAGCCCTGCTTGCTGCAGTATTGATGAAGCTCTTTTCAGATCGCCAGAACACCGTGACGCCATCGGCCATCAGCTGGCTGGCCAGGCATATGGACCGTTCCTTTGCGGACGCGCAGTGCATCGTGGCCGAACTTGACGCCCGAGCGCTTGCAGAACGGCGCAAGGTCACGCGAGACCTCGCGGCGGAGGTGCTGGACAAGCACCGGGACAAGGGTCCATAAACGTCATTCCTCTGAAACATTGACGGTCAAGACAGTTGCCATGAACGCGTTCACCAACTTTCTGTCAGCCCCCATGCCCCGGCCAAGGGAGTTGAGGGGCAAGGACTTCTCCGGCCCTGACCGCTTCATCAACCGGGAGCTGTCATGGCTCGCCTTCAACCGGCGCGTACTGGAAGAGGCGAAGAATCCACGTGTTCCTCTCCTGGAACGCCTGAGGTATCTGTCGATCTCCGCGACAAATCTGGACGAATTCTACACCGTGCGCGTGGCCGGGTTGCGCGAGCTTGCGCATGCCGGGAACACGTCACCGGCGGCGGACGGCCTTTCGCCCGCAGAGCAACTCGTCCTGATCGACGCCGACACGCGTCGGCTGGAGAACGAGCAACAGGAGGTCTGGGAGACGCTGCGGACGGAAATGGCAGGGCACAGAATTTGCCTGCTGACACGCGAGGAACTGTCCAAGGGGGACAAGACGCACCTCGAACACTTCTTCCTCAATCAGGTCTTCCCGATCCTGTCGCCGCTGGCCATCGATCCGGCGCACCCGTTCCCGTTCATTGCGAACGAGGGATACTCGCTTGCGCTGGAGCTGCGCCGTCGGACGGACAAGCGGGCGCTGCGCGCGCTCCTGCCGGTGCCTGCCCAGGTGCAACGTTTCGTGGCGCTGCCTGCAAAGGACGGCATGCATCGTTTCATTCCCCTGGAAGAATTGCTGCTCCTGCATCTCGACAGGCTGTTTCCGGGCTACGAGATGGCCGGACACTGCACCTTCCGTGTGCTTCGCGACAGCGATCTGGAACTCGAGGAGGAGGCGGAAGACCTGGTTCGCGAATTCGAGGTGGCGCTGAAACGTCGCCGACGTGGGGAGGTGGTCCGGCTGACCCTGTCGGACGGCGCGCCTCAGAATCTCCGTCGGGTCATCATGGACGAGCTTCGCGTCTCCGACGCCGAGGTTCTGGAACTGCCCGGACTTCTGGGCCTGAGCGACCTGAACGAACTCGTCCTCGACGAGCGCTACGATCTTCTTTGGCCGCCGTTCCAGCCACGGGTTCCCGAGCGGGTGCAGGACCATGACGGCGACATGTTCGCGGCCATTCGCCAAAAGGACATGCTGCTGCATCATCCTTACGAGACCTTCGACATGGTCGTTCGCTTCCTGGCGCAGGCCGCACGGGACCCCGACGTGGTCGCAATCAAGCAGACTCTCTACAGAACGTCTCGCAACTCGCCTATCGTTGACGCGCTCTGCGAAGCGGCAGAAGACGGAAAGTCGGTCACGGCGCTGGTCGAACTGAAGGCCCGGTTCGACGAGGCCGCCAACATCCGGCAGTCACGGCGGCTGGAACGGTCGGGAGCCCACGTCGTGTACGGGTTCCTGCACTACAAGACGCATGCCAAGATATCGACCGTCGTGCGCCGCGAAGGCGGAGAACTGGTCACGTACACGCATTTCGGCACCGGAAACTACCATCCTGACACCGCAAAGATCTATACGGACCTGTCGCTCTTCACCTGCGATGCCGCGCTGGGCCGTGACGCAACGAAAGTGTTCAACTACCTGTCCGGCTACGCGCAGCCCGAAGGCATGGAGAACCTGCGAATTTCGCCGATCAGCCTGAAGGACACGCTTCTGGAGCGGATTGCCCTCGAGGCCGGGCACGCTCGTGCCGGTCGGCCTGCAATGATCTGGGCCAAGATGAATTCGCTCATCGACCCCAAGGTGATCGACGCGCTTTACCGCGCCAGCCAGGCTGGTGTCGAAATCGACCTTGTCGTCAGGGGCAACTGCGGCCTGAGGCCTGGAATCAGGGGGCTGTCGGAAAGCATTCGCGTGAAGTCCGTGGTCGGGCGGTTCCTTGAGCACAGCCGGATCGTCTGCTTTGGCGCTGGCCATGGCCTGCCGCACAAGAAGGCGAGGGTCTACATCTCCTCTGCCGACTGGATGGGACGGAACCTGAACCGGCGGGTCGAAACGCTTGTCGAATGCACCAACCCGACGGTCAAGGCACAGATCGTGAGCCAGATCATGGCCGCAAATCTGGCAGACGTCGCACAAAGCTGGATTCTTGGCCCCGATGGCAGCTACGTTCGCGCAGAAGTGCCCGAGAACGAGACGGCGTTCAGTTGCCACCGGTTCTTCATGGAGAATCCGTCCCTGTCCGGACGCGGGTCTGCCGGAGCAGCGGATGTGCCAGCCCTGACACACAGCGAGGAATAGCGGGCGCGTACGTCCGCCGACCCGACGGGCGCGTCGCCACGGGAAGCGCCCTCGTCGCCTGAGCCGGCTGGCTCATGGCTGGCTCGTCCGTACGGACAAGCCCGCAATCAGGTCCGACGCGGGGCTGCGCTTGACTCCCCGGTGGATCCGGACCCCCGCCGTGAATGCATGTTGCGCGCACCGGCTCCGACGGGACTGCCCGGGCCGCCGTAGCCGCTTGCCACGACATCTCGCTGTTCTCTTTGGGCATCCCGACCCTCGACGCATGGCTCCGGGGAAACGCAACGCTGAGCGGGGCCAAGGGCGGTGCGCGCACCAATTTCGTCTGCGACGGCAATCGCATGGCCGGATTCTGCGGTCTCGGCGGCAGCGCCATGGAGCAACGCCGTGTGTCGCCCCTCTGGGACAACATGCGGTGGACGAAGCCTGCCCGGAGCCGCCGTCTCGGCTCGCGCCTCGTGGTCGACGCAGTGAGACGCTCGCTGGCTGCGGCCGGCGTCGTCGTCGTGCAGTCCGTCGATGAGCGGGCCAGAACCTTCCACGAAAGGCGCGGCTTCCGTCCGCATTCGGATCGCGAACCGCTCACGCCGGTGCTGCGGATGTCCGAAATCGCTGGCCTGCTGAAGCCTCGAGGTTCATCCGCGGCGTTGCGCCTGGAACGAGCCGGACGCCTACATTGCCAGGTCCTCGACGGCCAGCACGCCGGGAAGGGACTTCAGCGCCCCCTTGATCTGCGGTGAAACCGGCCAGCCTTCCCCGATGTCGACCGGCACGTCCTGCGTGGCGCCATCGGGCAGTTGCACCGAAAATGCGGTGATGCGAACAGGGCCCCGACCCTTGACGGAACTGTCGTCCTTGAACCGCGTCAGAACCGACGCGATGCTCGCCACCGCTTCGGGAGCATCGATCAGCACGTCGATTCCTGCCGAAGCGCCCGCCGCCACGACTCCGTCAATCGGCACCGCAGACCGCCCGACAGGATCAAACTGGCCTTCATGGGGTCGTGCTTCCAGACTCATGATGACTTGCGACGTGCTCTCCAGAACCCTGCGAACCTCGTCAAAATTCTCCGGGAACAGCGCGATGCCGGTCGCCTGCCCGGTCGGATCCGAAATGTTCATGCGAAAGAACCTCGTGCCACGACCCGACTTTCGCTCCTGCAATCCGCTGACAATGACGCCGACACGGCCCACGGCGCCATCGTCCCGTTCCGCCTTTTCCCGTAGCTCCGCGAGCGTGAGCATGCCCTTCAGTTTCAGGGCCAAGGCATAGTCGTCCAGGGGATGGCCCGACAGGTAGAAACCGATTGCCGCCTGCTCTTCTTCCAGGCGCTCGTCCGGAAGCCAGTCGTCGACCGATGCAAGGCGAGGTTCCGGCAAGTCTTCGCCCGCATCGCCAAAAAGCGAACGCTGATCGGAATTGCTCTGGTCAAAGACCGCCGCCGAATAAGCCACGAGCGCATCAAGCGATTCCAGAACGCGCCTGCGATTCCGGTCCAGTTCATCCAGCGCACCCGAACGGACCAGCATCTCGAGCGACCGCTTCCCGAACTGCCGGAGGTCAACGCGTCGTGCAAAGTCGAAAACGTTCACGAACGGCTTGTCGCCCCGCGCCTTCGTCACGAGCCGCGTGGCCTCAAGGCCAACGTTCTTCAATGCTCCCAAGGCGTAGACAAGCTTGCCTTCAGAAACGGCGAACCCGGATTCGGACCGGTTCACGCAAGGCGGAACAATCTCGATTCCGAGGCCGCGACGCACTTCATCCGCGTAGACGCCGAGCTTTTCCGACAGGTGAATGTCGCAATTCATGACGCCGGCCA
>VYCX01000456.1 GCA_009843725.1 Boseongicola sp. SB0675_bin_26 | reverse complement strand
ATCCAGACCAATGGTGGCCAGCAAGAGGCCCAGGCCGGCGGACCCAAGGCCCTTGAGCAGTTGATTGCCAGAGACGCCCGCGATGATCGTCAGGGAAAACATGATCAGCGTGAAGACCTCCGGCGAGCCGAAGGCCAGTGCGAAACTGGCCAGCACACCTGCAAAGAGGATCAGCGAAATGTTGGAAATGAAATCGGCCACACAAGAGGCATATAGCGCGATGTCGAGCGCACGGCGCGCCTCGCCCCGCTTTGCCAGCGGATAGCCGTCGAGCACTGTGCAAGAGGCCGCAGGCGTGCCCGGCGCGTTAATCAGGATCGCCGTGATCGAGCCGCCATAGATGCCGCCTTTGTACACGCCAAGCAACAGCAGAATGCCGGTGACCGGATGCAGCGTAAAGGTAAATGGCAAGGTGAGCGCCACCGCCATCGGTGTCGTCATTCCCGGAATCGCGCCCACGAATGTGCCGATGACCACGCCAACACCGAGGACAAGCACGTTTTGCCAGGTTGCAAAAAGCCCGAATGCGGATTGCAGGACATCGAAGAAGTCCATCTCAGACGCCCTCCAGCACCGGTTTCAACACACCCAACGGGATCGGGATGCGCGCCACTTTGAGGAAGAAAAAGTATAGCAGGACCGGCAGGATGACTGAGATCGCCGCGCTAATGTGGATGCGCTGCTCCCCCGCAAGCCAGATCGCGGCAAACAAGGCCAAGGCCGACGCGAGGACGAAGCCCAGCGGTGTCAGCAGAAGCGCGAAGGCCACGAGGATGGTGGATATGCCCAACAGCCGTCGTGCCCCCGTCGGGTGTGCTTCGCTGTCCATTTCGGTCGCGGTTGGCCGAAACACCGCGCGGGCCAAAACCGCCGCCCCGATCACAACCAAGATGAACGCCACGATCCGGGGATAGTACGTCGGGGACAGCGCAGCATATTTGACCCGGCGCGGCTCATCCACGCCGATCGGGATGAGGATGAACACAAAGATCAGGCCGATTGCGAGGATAAGCGCTCCGGCAATGACGTCGCGTGTGATCCAGTTGGTGTTCATGCGGCCTTCAACCTTGCCAAATCCACGTCTCGGCTAAAGACAAATGCGTGCAATGCGGCAGACGCGGCGGCCTCGACCGTCCTAATGTCGCTGATCCGCACGGCGTCCGGCGGCAGCAGCGCGCCGATCTGAGTCAGCCCGTCGCGCACGCCAGCCACGAAATCCGCCTGCCGCCCAGTTTCGCCTGCAAGATAAACGAGATCCGGCGCCAGAAGATTGTGGGCGATGTCGACGGCCCGCGCCAATTCGGCACCTGCGGCGTGAAACGCCGACTTCGCCGCCAAGTCCCCACCATCGGCGGCGCGAACGGCAACCGCTAACGGCGCGCTTAGGTCCGCCAAGGGAGGGGTCGCATCATCCGCGAGAGCCGCCAGGCTTCGCACAACGGCGATCCCAGAGCCTGTCACCTGGTAACAGCCCCTCCGTCCGCAGTGGCAGATCGCATCGCTGACTGGGTTCGGGATATGGGCCACGTTGCCAAGATCTGGCGCGGGCTGACCGGTTCCATCGGCCCCCAACCAGGCGCAGCCAATCCCAAGCCCGACATTGATCAAGAAAATTCTGGCTCCAGCTTCCGCAGATTTCGCAAATTCCGCCTGAACCAGGCTGTCGGCACGCGAGGTGACAGTCACCGGCAATCCCAATTGGTCGCCAAGCCATCGACCGATTGGCACATTGCGCCAGCCCAATACGCCGATAGACGTGTCACCGTCTGGGGAAATCTTCCCGGTGGTTGCAACGGACACACCCGCACCGGCCAGCCACGACCCCCAGTCCGTTTGCGGACTTGCAAGCGATTTGGCCGCGGCAAGGATCGCGGACAACGTCTTGTCGGGGTCCGAGGCGTCAACGCCGGAAATATCGATCTGTTCCAGTACCTCGCCTGCAGCGTTTGCCAGCGCCACGTTTCGCCGGTTGGCGGTAATCGAGACGCCCAGCACGAACGCGCCATTTGGATTGATCGTCAAGTTGCCCGCGCGGCGGCCCGCCCCTGATCTCGTGTTCACCACTGTACCCTCGACAACCAGATCGGCGTCGATCAACTCGCGCGCAATGCGCGACAGCCCTGCCGGCGTCAGGTTCAGCGCCTCACAGATCTCTGCCCGAGATGCAGCGCCGTGGTTGGCCAGGATTCGCAGAACTGCCGCCCTGTTTGTGCGTCGAAGCTCCGAGCTAGGGTTGTGGACGTGGTTCATGTGATCGATTTGTTGCCGCCGGTAAAAAATGATTGCAATGTCGCCGGTGCGGTGTCAAGCTCTGCTGTGTCTGAACGCTGAATGAAATCGATTCAGCGCGGAAGGGAGGAATTCGAAATGAAATTGTGGACTGCATTGAAGGGCCTTGCCGTTGGCGCGGCTGTAGCGCTCTTGCCATTGTCGGCAAGCGCAGAGGAGGGCTATCCAGATCGCCCGATCACCTTGGTCGTGCCGTATGGCCCGGGCGGGGCGGCTGACTTGTCCGCTCGCATGATCGCGGGCGCAGCGCCGGCTCACTTGGGCCAGCCGATTCTGGCCGTGAACCGTACCGGAGCCGCCGGCGTCACCGGATCGAACTTTGTCGTGAATTCCGCCGCTGACGGCTACACGCTTTTGTCCGCGCGCGTGGGAAGTCAGATGGGCGTACCCGCGATGAACAAGACAATTCCTTACGAGTGGGATGACTTCACCTTTATCGGCATGCTGGAGATCAACCCCTTCGTGCTGGTCGTGAACCCCGAAAGTGGAATTGCAACTTTCGCGGATTTCGAAGCCAAAGTGAGAGCGGGCGAAGAAATGGCCTACAGCTCTGCCGGCGTCGGCACGCTCTTGCACATTGCAACGGCGGTGATGTCGAACGCCATGGATGCAGACTTTGAAAAGCTGATCCATGTGCCGTTCAAAGGTGGTGGCAAGGCGCGCGCAGCGGTCGTCGGCGGTCAGGTTGACTTCTCCTGGCAGAACCTGTCGGCCGTGGCAGGGGCGTTGGAGTCCGGCCAACTGGTCGCGCTCGCAGTAACGATGCCAGAACGTCAGGCGATAATCCCAGACGTGCCAACGGCCGTTGAAGTCGGGTATCCTGACCTGGAAAAGATCATCGGTTGGTCGGCAATGTACGGCCCGCCGGGGCTGCCGGACGAGGTCGTGGCGAAATGGTCGGAAACCTTGGCAGCGTTGAGCGAAGATCCCGCTTGGCTCCGGATGACCAAAAGCCTGGGCAATATCGTGTCAATCATGTCGCCCGAGGAGACCAAGGCCTTCGTCGAAGCGCAGTACAATGTCTTTAACGAGACGATGGAAACGCTGGGAATGACCATCAACTAAACGTCTTGGGGTGCCGAAATTCGGCGCCCCAACCCTGTCCAAGGGGCGAACACCCGTGTCCCGTACCCGGCCAAATTTCCTGTTCATCCAAGCCGACCAACTCGCTGCGCGCGCGTTGCGCGCATACGGCAATTCGACCGTCAAGGCACCCAATATCGACCGCCTCGCGACACAGGGCGTGGTGTTCGAATGCTGCTATTGCAATCTACCCATGTGCGGGCCGTCACGCGCCTCGATGCATGCCGGCCAACTGCCGTTCAAGATCGGCATGTATGACAATGCCAGCGAGTTTCACGCCGACATTCCCACATTTGCGCACTATCTGCGTTCGCTCGACTATCGTGTCGAGCTGTCCGGCAAGATGCATTTTGTCGGGCCGGATCAGTTGCACGGCTATGAAAAGCGCCACACGACAGAGATTTACCCGGCCAACTTTGCCTGGACCGTTGATTGGTCGAAGGGCCGCGAATACCGTCCGACCAACTTGACCATGGCGCCAATCTTGGAAAGCGGCCCGGCCATCCGCACCATGCAGATGGATTACGATGATGAGGTCGCCTACCACGGACAACAGGCGCTTTATGACCTGGCGCGGAAGCATGATGGCCGGCCGTTTTTCTTGGCGGTGTCATTCACTTCCCCGCACTCGCCGTTCGTGATCGGGCAGGAATACTGGGATCTCTACGATCATGATCGGATCGAACTGCCCACCATGGCGCCGTTGGCCGAGAACGAGATGGATCACCTCAGCCGCAATCTGCATTACTGCCAGGCCCGGCATCAGTTCACAGTGACGGACGAACACCGCCGCATGGCCAGGCACGGATATTACGGGATGATCTCGTACATCGACGAGAAGGTCGGCCAGTTGCTGGACGTGCTGGAAAAGACCAGCCTTTCCGACAACACGATCGTCATTTTCACCGCCGATCATGGCGAGATGATGGGCGAGCGCGGCA
>VYCX01000437.1 GCA_009843725.1 Boseongicola sp. SB0675_bin_26 | reverse complement strand
TATTTGCATCAGAAAGTTATGGAATGTTAATCTGATTTTCTTGGGACAGCAGTGTCCTGCAGGAAGCCAATGCGCGGTCCGGGTTTTGCAAAATGCGGATACTTGTGGGCCCATGGCCCGATCAGTCCCTTCTTGGGGCCCGGCAGGTGCTCGAGCAGCCGGAAGATGGCGTTCGTGTACCCGTCCGCCCAACCGCCCACCGCGTAGACCGGCACTTCTATGTCGGCGTAGTTCTCGCAGACCGAGCCGTGAGCATAGAACTCGTCTCGCCGCTGGTGCCGAAACCAGTCGAGCATCCACAGCCCGTTGCCATCCAGCCGCTCCACCCACATCTCCCGCCAGCGATCTCCCACGATCGCGGGGTCGGGAGGCGTGTTGCAGATCGAGAAGGCCGTGGCCCCCCAGCTCAGCTTGTCGGTCAGCATGCAGCCGCCCATGAAGTGGATGTCGTCGGCGTAGCGATCATCGGTGGAACAGAGCGAAATGACCGCGCCCAGCGCCTCCGGACGCCGTGCCGCGACCTGAAGCCCGTTGAATCCGCCCCAGCTGATCCCGATCATTCCGACCTTTCCAGAGCACCAGGGCTGGGCGGCAAGCCACTCGATCACGGCCAGGCAGTCGTCCTGTTCCTGCTTGAGATACTCGCCGAGGCAGACGCCTTCGCTGTCGCCCGTGCCACGCATGTCGACACGAACGCCGGCATATCCGTGGCCTGCGAAATACGGATGGGTCAGGTGATCACGCTCAACCGTTCCGTCACGCTTGCGGTAGGGCAGGTACTCGAGGATTGCGGGCACCGGATCCGAATCCGCGTCGACCGGAAGCCAGATCCGGGCCGCGAGTCTTGTTCCGTCAGGCATCGGGATCCAGGCGTTCTCGATCTCGCGGATTTCGCGCGGGAATTCGGTCCGGACTTCTGAAGTTTCCAACATTGCTTACATCCCGTTTCGCGGAATCGAGTGATCCCACTGAACATGGTGGAATTCCTCGTCGCCATCCCAGCAGGTCACGGAGGCGCGCAGGAGGAAGTCCGTCTTGGTGGCAGTCATTTCAGAGCTGGTTTCAATCCGGACGTTCCAGCCATCACGCTCGAATCGGCTTTCCTGATCCATCGTTGCACGGGCCGAAAGGGGGTCTTCCGGATGGATCCGGTAGACCCGATCCGAAACGTCACCCATCTCGGTGCCGGTCTCATCAAGGCGCAATCGCCCGACGGGGCCGAACACGCCACCGTCAAGAAAGAAACGCGCGGCATGTTCGCCAGTTGCCAGGTCGACGTGGAGCGACCTTTCCATTGAGCCCTCCCGGACAGTTGCAATTGGGCGCTTCCTGTCCGAGGGAGCCGGTTCGGGAAGGACGCGAGGCTGAGCCACCACGTCTCGGCGGACGGGAAGTGCCAGCGCCGAACGGCCCGGCGCGACCGTCAACGTGACCGGTTCCGGGGCGGGCCAGAGGATCGGCCAGTAACAGGTTCCGACTTGCACGACGAGCCGGTGACCCTTTGCAAGCCGGTGGCCGATGCCATGCAACGGCACCGTGATTGCCATTTCGGCATCCGGCACCACTGCTTCAGGAGCCGTGTCGGAAACGCGATGCGCGAAATTCGCGAATCCGCGCGTGATCAGTGTCTGCGCGCCGTCCGGCGCTTCGTCCACGAGCAGCGCGGCGATGAATCCTTGCGGCCGATCCGCGGAAGCCGTGAGGTTGAGCATGGGTTGCCCGAGTATGTTGATGGGGGCGTCCGCCGGCTCTGATCGGAAATTCAGCGCACCTGCCGCATCGGCCCGGCAGTCAGCGGGCATGTCCCCAGGGATCGCGAACGAGCACATGTCCCCGCCTGCAGAGCCAAAGGTCTGCGGCGAACATACGGACATTTCGCCGCCGGACTCGGCGGCCGCTCCGAGCCGGCCCTCGTTCAGCCAATGCGTCTCGATGTTCACGTCAGGCGAGGGCCATGCGGCTTCCTCGACCCAGACGCCGGCGCGCTCCTTGCGGGAGCCGGCGGGTGGCGCCGAATCCTGCAGGTAGAACCGCAGGCGCGGTTCGTCCATCAGGCCGGTGTCGATGCCCTTTAGGCAGTGGTCCCAAAAGCGGATGATCTCGCTCACGAAGTCCATGCGGGGGCCTGGCAGGCCCTCGTGGGGATAGAGATGGGCCCACGGTCCCATGAGCACCTTGACCGGTCCCTTGAGGTGTTCGGCAATCCGGAACGGGGTGTCGCGAAAGAGGTCGGCCCAGCCGCCGAAGAAATAGACCGGAATCTCGATGTCCGCGTAGTTCTCCGAGATCGAGCCCCTGCGCCACATGTCGTCATGGGTCTGGTGTTCCAGCCATTGCGCGGGCCAGAACGTCATCGCCTCCAGGCGCTCCTTCCACATGTCGCGCCAGCGGTCCTCGCCGACGATCGCCGGATCCGGCGGCATTGCGTTGTAGAGCTGCATGATCGAGCCCCACCAGAAATTGTCGTTGGCAAGCACGCCTCCGTAGAAGTGAATGTCCTCCAGCCAGCGATCGTCGGTGCCCATGACGGGCGCGATCGCCTTGAGTGCCGGAGGACGTTTCGCAGCGACCTGAAAGGATGTGTAGGCGCCCCAGGACTTGCCGAACATGCCGACATTCCCGTCGCACCATGGCTGCTCGGCGATCCACGCGATCACCTCGACCCCGTCCCTCATTTCTTGCTCCGAATACTCGTCCAGCATCACTCCTTCGCTGTCGCCTGATCCCCGCATGTCGACCCTGATCGCCGCGTATCCGGCATCGGCGAAGCGCGGGTGCATGCTTTCGTCGCGCATCCGGGTCCTGTCCCGGCGACGGTACGGGATGTACTCCAGGATGCAGGGTACGGGCGAGCGCTCGGCTTCGTCCGGCAGCCAGAGTCGTGCGGCAAGGCGGATGCCGTCGGGCATGGGAATCCATGCGGTTTCGATGACCTTGGTCATTGCTTCACCTCAATTTCAGGAGGCCTTGCGCCGGGTTCAAGCGGCGCGTGGCAAGCGACCTTCCTTGTCTCGTCTTCGACGAATGCCGGGGCTGCGGACCTGCAGAGCGTCTTGGCCCAAGGGCAACGGGAATGGAATTCGCAGCCGGAAGGTCTTGCGAGCAGCGACGGCACCTCGGCGGGCAGGGCAATGCGATCGCGCGCCTTGTCCGGATCCGGCTCGGGATTGGCCGAGAGGAGAGCCGCCGTGTACGGATGGCGCGGCGCACGGAAGATCTCCTCGGTGTCGCCCACTTCGACGAAGCGGCCAAGATACATGACGGCCATCCGGTCTGCCACGTGATGCACCACATGCAAATTGTGCGTGATGATGATCATTGCGAGGCCAAGCCGCTCGCGGAGATCGTTAAGGAGATTCAGGACCTCGCCCTGAACCGACACGTCGAGGCCGGCGGTGGGTTCGTCCGCGATGATGAGTGCGGGGTTCAGGGCGATCGCGCGCGCCACGCCGACTCGCCGTGCCTGGCCACCTGACAACTGATGCGGATAGCGGTCTGCAAACTCCGGAGTGAGTCCGACCAGCGACAGAAGCCGCGGGACTTCGACGCTTGGGTTCTTGTCGACGATCCCGTGAATGCGGAACGGTTCAGCTATCAGGTTGCCGACTTTCATGCGGGGGCTGAGCGAGCCGACAGGATCCTGGAACATCATCGACATGCGCCGCCGCAAGGGTTTCATCGATCGTGCACCAAGCGTGTCGATGCGTTGTTCGTCGAACCGGATCGATCCGGCGGCAATGCCTTGGAGCCCGTTGATCGCGCGCGCCAGCGTGGTCTTTCCCGATCCGCTTTCGCCCACGATCGCGAACGTCTCGCCCGCATGGAGATCGAAGCTCACGCCCGCCACGCCCAGGATCGATCGGCGGCGCATCATCGGGCCGACTTCGAATGCAACCTCGACGTCACGGATTTCGAGGATCCCGCTCATCTCGCCGTCGCCAATACACACCGGGCGACATGTCCTGTCCCGACAGCCACGTCGGGCGGGACCTTGTCACAGGCATCGACGCGTTGGTCGCAGCGGGTCGCAAAGACGCAGCCGGGCGGCCTTTGCCTGAGATCCGGGACTTCGCCGGGAATGGTGGGCAGATGCCGCGTGCGCCCGGATTGTCGTGCCGGATCGCATTCGAGCAGGCGTCTGGCATATGGATGGCACGGCGCGTGAAACACCTGCCGGGTGGTTCCGCGCTCCACGACTTCGCCCGCATACATCACGACGACGTCGTCACAAAGTTCTGCGATGACGCCCAGATGGTGCGATATGAACAGGACGGAACAGCCAATGTCCTGCTGCAGTTCCCGAAGGAGCTCGATGGTGGCC
>VYCX01000113.1 GCA_009843725.1 Boseongicola sp. SB0675_bin_26 | reverse complement strand
CGACCGTGGCCGGACCTGGGAGTTGATCATCCGCGGCCTGCACGACAACGACACCCATGACCTGGTCTTTCGCGACCGTGAAGACGGGAGTCGAACCGTGCTGTGCTCGACCGAAGACGGGGTGCACCGTTCGGACGACGACGGCGCGACCTGGGAGCAGCTAGTCGTGCCGCAAGCCAGATGGGACTACTTTCGTTCGCTCAAGCAGCCAGCGGAAAACTCCGACACCGTCATCGCTTCGGTCGGCGACAAGCCGTCCGGGGAGGCGGGACAGTTGCTGGTTTCGAAGGACTTTGGCGAGAGCTGGACGGAATGCGAGATGTCGCACCCGGCAAACTCCACGATCTGGTCCATCGGGACGAACGCCGCGGATACGAGCCTGCTCTTCGCCGCGACGATCTTCGGGCAGATCTTCCGGAGCGTTGACGGCGGCGATAGCTGGCAAAAAATGGAGCGCGAACTCGGCGAGATCCGCATGATCACGTGGGCGCCAGTCTGAGGAGTGTGACGATGTTCATTTTGAAACCGCATGTCACCGGTCCGGCAGGCCAGATCACGACGCCGGACATCGTTGTCGACTGCCTCTTGGTCGATGGCACGAGGCGATCACTCGGGCTCCTGACCCACGACTGCTGGCAGGAGATCGGGGCGCGCGCATCTGCCCGTCCGGCCTATGCGCTGATGGCGCTTGGCGGCGGTGCGCTGATCCTGCCAGCGCTAGTCATTTCAAACGGCCTGGTCGTCGCCGCGCGGGCGGCTTGGCGGCTCAACAATCTTGATGGTCATGTCGGCGACGTGATGCTGAACGGCATTGCGCTTTCCGATCTGGAACCGCCCTCGGACCTCGTTGCTGCCGCCGGTGGCGCCGAAGACGCCCTGCCACGCGGCTTCATGCTGGTCAGGACGCTGGAAGCTG
The DNA here is from genome assembly GCA_009843725.1 of Boseongicola sp. SB0675_bin_26. Taxonomy (GTDB): domain Bacteria; phylum Pseudomonadota; class Alphaproteobacteria; order Rhodobacterales; family Rhodobacteraceae; genus JAJEFO01. The sequence continues at coordinate 3,408 of VYCX01000113.1, read as the reverse complement.
CGGCAACAGAAGTGATCCTCGCCGACCCGGCCTTGGGCCGGGAACTGCGCCATACGGTGCATTTGCAATCGCTTGAAGCCGACCGTTGGGGCGACGCGAGACCCAAGCCGCGGTATTCCGTGGGACCGACGCAGAAAGAGGTGCCGCATTTCATCTGACGGGCTGGCGGGATGTTCGAGGGCGACTGGGACTATGTCGTGGTTGGGGCCAGTACCGCAGGATGCGTGCTGGCGAAGCGGCTGAGCGCCGATCCGTCCCGCCGGGTACTTCTGCCCGAAGCTGGGGGTCAAAACCGAAACCCGCGCATTCGGGTGCCGATCGGATATTTCAGGACCATTGGCGACCCGCGCTACGACTGGTGCCTGCAAACCGATCGGGAGCCGAACCTGAACGGGCGCCGTCTCGCATGGCCGCGCGGCCGGGGACTGGGAGGGTCCTCGGCGATCAACGGGCTCATCCATGTGCGTGCACAGCGCCAGGACTTCGACGACTGGGAAAGGGTGGTGCCGGGATGGTCCTTCAAGGACGTGCTTCCCTACTTCAGGAAGATGGAAGGTCACTTGGTTCATTCCGCAACGAGCGCAACATCTGCGCCCGCCGCCCGAAAACGGCCCAAGTTGCCGTAGAGCGCGCGCAGCATGATGCCCCGCGCGCCGTTGATGTCCCGGTCGACGACGATGCTGCCATCCGAGACCGTCTTCGCGCCGCCAAGGTTCTCGTTCACGAAGCCGTCCCATGAGCGTGTCCTGCTCGTGTAGGCTTCGTTGCAGATCACCAATCGCTTGCCGTACTTGCGACACATCCACTCGAGCTTCTGCCTGAACCGGTAATGGGCAAGGCCCAGCATCGACCGAACCGTCTTCGTCCTTATCTTGCGATCCTCCTTCGCGCTCATCTCCTTCGTCTCGAAGGACGGAAGCAGGATCACGTCGAAGGCCTGGACGAGGTCCTGCTTTGTGCAGGGGCGATCGGGTCGTCGCATCTTTTGCTGCTTTCAGGAATCGGGCCAGCGGATGAAATCGCAAGGTTCGGGATCGCTCCGAAACTGGATTCCCCGCGAGTCGGCAAGGGGCTTCAGGATCACCTGAAGTTCCACAAAACCTATCGAGTTCGAACCCCGACCCTGAACCAGCGGCTGAATTCGGTCTACGGGATGATCTGGATGGGGCTGCAATTCGCTCTCGCGCGGTCGGGGCCGCTCACGATGGGTGCGGCGCCGGTCTTCGCGTTCCTGAAGAGCCGCCCGGAACTTGACCCGCCGGACATCCAGTTCCACGTGCTGCCTTGGTCAAGCGACAACCCCGCCGAGGGCTTCCGTCGGTTTCCGGGGTTCTCGATCTGTCCAATCCGTCCGGAAAGCAAAGGGGAGATCAGGCTGTCATCCCCTGGTCCCTTGGTCGCGCCGTCGATACTGGCAAATTACCTGGCGACGGAACGGGACCGTAGGAAGATTGTCGCAGGACTTCACCGCGGCGCGGGAGATCTGCGCGTTCGATCCGATCAAGGGACAGATCGAGGAGGGGCTCTGGCCAGGGACCGAGCTTGCGGCGCAGGGCGACAAGGCGCTGCTGGAGGAGATCAAGGACCGGGTCACGACGATCTTCCATCCCGTCGGCTCCATCGCCATGGGGGCAGGGGGGCCGCTGGACGGCCGGTGCCGGGTCAAGGGAATCCGCGGGTTTAGGGTGGTCGACGCTTCCGTGATGCCTTCGATCGTCTCGGGCAACACGAATGCCGCCGTCAACATGATCGCCGAAAAGGCGAGCGACATGATCATCGCGGACGCACGCACGGGCGCTCGAACTGCGGTACCCTCCTGAATTGTCGGCATGTCAATGAGGCGCCGAAGCGCGTCCGTGCCTTCTGGCCTGTGTGACCGGCAACGTCGTCATTGGCTATCGAGCCGGGTGCGACATTCCTCCAGACGCCGTTCCAATGCCGCAAAGACAGGCGTTCCCGGTGTGCCGATCTCGGCAATGATCTCCATGTGGTTCTGGCCCGAGCTTTCGAAGTGGTCGACCGTATTGCCGTTTGCTCTCAGAATCTCGACGAATTCACGGGACTGCAGCCTGAAAGCCTCGGTTTCCGCCACGCCGCAAGAGACCGTGACAGGTAGTTCAGGCGGCGGCAGGTGATGAACGGGACTCATGGCGCGGGCTGCTTCAACATCGAGATTGAGCCAGCCGTTGGGCTCTTCGTCGAGGAGAGGCAACAGGTCGTAGAGTCCCGAGATGAGCGTGAGCGAGGCCACGTATTCAGGCCCGGTTCGTGCGGCCACCATTGCGGCAAGCTGTGCCCCGGCGGAATTGCCGCTCAGATGAACCTGCTTCCTGTCGATCCCGAAGGTTTCGGCATTCGAGATGACCCAGTCAAACGCTGCTTGAGCGTCCTCCAGGATGTCAGGCAGGCACGCTTCTGGCGCGAGACGATAGTTCGGCACGATCCACGCGGCCCCACGCGGAACCCATGCGGTTGCGGGAAAGCGACGGTCTTCCTTTTCGCCGAGCCTCCAGTAGCCACCCCGAAAGAACAGGTGCGCAGGCGTGCCCGTCCCTGCCGGAAACACGTCAAGCCGCTGGCGCGGACGCGGACCGTATGCGACATCGAATTGCGCGCCGGGCAGGCTCGCCGTCTCCCGGGAGCGCATGGACATTTCGGCCTGCGCCTCGGCGAATCCGGGCATGTCCGCGGGAAGATCGTAGTCACCCGGCATGCCGCCAGGTCTTGTAGGTTTCGCGCGCTGTGACGGAGATGGGGCAGGGTCCGACCGTGCAGGCGACCGTCGTCTGGGCGTGGCGTTCCACGGTTGGCTTGTCGGACCCGCCGTCGGGTTCGCCCCAGGTGAGAGCGACTTCGGTTCCCGGCTCCGCCGCCCTTTCGTCCAGCAGAGCGAGCGAGATCCAGCTTCGGAGGTTTGAGGTGTAAACCGGATAGTGGGAAATCCCGACAGGCTTCCCGTCCTTCCGCACCTCGTCATAGGGGCAGGTCGCGTAGTGGGAGGCAGGCATGTCCATGAACTTGTACCGTTCGCCTTCGCCGAGCTGGGACGCGAAGATCCTGACCACATCGTCCTTGGACCAGACCAGGGTGCGCTTGTGCCTGTGCGGCTTCCCTTGCCGCCTTTCCAGTGCGTCGCGGCCGATGAACTCGTGGTCGAACTTCACGATATGGCCATAGCCGAGGTCGTTGGGGGTGAGATAGTACTCCTCTACCGAGGTCCCGATGAATGAACCGCCGAGGGAAAGGTTGGCTTCAAGGCTCGTGGCAGGCAGCCAGTTGCGATAGTCGGCGAGCGCATCGCCCGTGTAGATCTCCGTCAAAGGCGAATCAAAAAAACAAAATTCGTGGGCGACGGTCGAGTAGGTCTTGGAACCTGCCGCGAGGAGACCTTCGGGTGTGCCGGCTTCC
>VYCX01000071.1 GCA_009843725.1 Boseongicola sp. SB0675_bin_26 | reverse complement strand
ACACGGTCACGAACTGGAACATGATTCCCGAGTATGCGGACGCGCTTGTCAAGGCCATGGGCCCAGACGGGCCTGCGCGCCTTGAAAGAGATCTCGGTGCCAATGTCGAAGCGTTGAACTCCTTGGCCGAGAGGCTCTACATCAACTGGCTTCAGGCCGCAGCCCAAGCCTAGCGAACCGCCCCAGGAACGACGTTCCGGCTTGCCCGTCCGTCGCCGTGCCGCGATCTCCATCCACGTCGCCGGCGACAAAGCTTTCCCAGTTTTCGTAACGGTGCGCGGTGAGGGCGAGTTCGTAGCGGTCGGGCGCCGCGCCTCCGCCGCTCCCGGGACGGCCGTTCCGGCTTCGGCCCGGACCTCTCCCGCGCATGGACCGCGGTCGCATCGCGCGCGACATGGCCGACGGTCACGTCGCCCGGCCAAGGGACCTCCTGACATGGCACTCGTGCATTCGCTCGCCGACGCCGCATGCCGAGAACCCGTCGAAGGTCCGCGAGAACGTCGCCTCGCGCGGAACCTCCCCGGCGCGGCGCCATCCGCACGGCCGACGCAGGGTCGTGCCGAGGTTCCATGCCGCCTTGGCAAGGAACGCCCGCAGGACCGGCGCACGGTTGCTGCAGAGGCGCCCCTCGCGCCGCCGCGCTTGGACGAAGCGCTCGGGCGTCGCCGTGGCCAGCGCCATGACGAACTGCCGGCGCCGCTCCGTCAGAGGCACGGTCCCGTCGGCAAGCTCGGGCCGGAAATCCTGTCGAGGGCTGAGGCCGAGAAGCGACAGGGAACGGGCGAGGGTCATCGGGCTTCCTCCTGCGAAGTCGGTGTCTTGCTCGATCCCGGACCAACGCATCGGTACCCCGATGGCGGTCATGAAGCGGATGCTGAGTCAACTTGCTGCAGTCCGAGCCGGGTGCGCACGGGAAAACCGTTCAAGTCACGACGTTTGCAAGTGGCTCGACTCCGTAGGGCATTTGTCGCGAGATGCGGTAAACGTCGACGGCCTCAGGCTGTTTCTGGAGCGAGTCGGCCGCCTGCCGGTCGTGCCGCCGGGCTGAACGGTCCATTTGACGGCGCCGGTCGCGTCGAGCCGTTGATTCAGCCTTGAGCAGACCGGTTCCTTTGCCAGCGTGCGGTGACGGTCGTGGCCGAGCAGCGCGTCGTCATGGACGACGTCGCGGCAGCGATCGAACTGCAGCGGGTCCGGGGACATCTCGCCAATGCAGGGAGTCTGAAGGCGTCGAAGCCGGATGTGGTGGCCGCAGTTTCCGACATGGCGCTCGCGCAGGCACAGGATCGGCAAGCAGGGTTCGCCCGTAGGCGTCGAGTGGTTCACCAGGCACGACAAGGCAGAGGACGCGGAAGCGCATCCCAAGAGCCGGTGCACCGAGCGCTTCTGGCGGTCAGCCAGAATGGACGGCCAGAAAGAACCGGAAGCGGTTCGTCATTGCACGGCCGAACGCCTGACTTTCGGCAAAATGGCCCCCGGAGACCAGCGACGATTGCAGGCCCATGTCGGAACCAAAGATTTGGGAATCTCTTCGCGAGGATCACGGAATTCCGTACGGTGGCGACGCGGTACGACAAGACGGCCGAGAGCATCGCGGCGGCGGTTCATGTCGTCACTGGCGTGGTCGCGGCGACATGAATGTCAACGGGCATCTATGACGTCGTGTCGGCCATTGGAAGTTTCAATCCGTGCTTGGCCGCGCAATTCAGCGCGGTTTGGTATCCGGCATCGGCATGGCGGATCACCCCGCTCGCCGGGTCATTCCACAATGTGCGCACAATTGTCTCGTCCGCCCGTTCGGTTCCGTCGGCCAATATGGCGATGCCGGAATGCTGCGAATACCCCATGCCCATGCCACCGCCGTGGTGGAAAGAAACCCATGTCGCCCCATTTGCCACGTTGAGCATGGCGTTCAGGATCGGCCAGTCCGAGATCGCGTCTGAACCGTCCTTCATACCTTCGGTTTCCCGGTTCGGGCTGGCTACCGAGCCCGAATCCATGTGATCGCGACCAATCACTATGGGAGCGCTCAACTCGCCGTTTCGGACCATTTCGTTGAAGGCCAGCCCCAACCGGTGCCGGTCTCCCAATCCGACCCAGCAAATGCGCGCGGGCAGTCCCTGAAAGCGCACGTGCTCGCGTGCCATGTTGAGCCAATTGTGCAGGAAAGCATCGCCCGGCATCAGCTCGCGGACCTTGGCATCTGTCTTGAAAATGTCCTCGGGATCGCCCGAAAGCGCCACCCAGCGGAACGGGCCCTTGCCCTCGCAGAACAGCGGCCGTACATAAGCCTCGACAAATCCGGGAAACTCGAATGCGTCCTTGGCACCCGCTTCCTGCGCCATGGCTCGCAGGTTGTTGCCATATTCCAGGACGACGCTGCCTTGCCTGCGGAAGGCGTTCATCAGGCAGACATGCGCTGCCATGGACTTCTTCGCGGCGTCCGCTACCGAACCGGGATCACGCTCGCGCATGTCTTCCCACATGCCCAGAGTCCAGCCTTGTGGCAGGTATCCGTTCACAGGGTCATGCGCCGATGTCTGGTCGGTCAGGACGTCGGGCACGATGCCGCGGACTTGAAGGTCCTGCAATACGTCGACCACGTTGCCGACCAGGCCAACAGATACAGGTTTCTCTGCCGCTGAAATTGCGTCCAACGCCTGGTCAAGCGTCGTCGCGGAACGATCAAGATAGCCAGTGCGGATACGAAACTCGACCTTGCTCGGCTGACACTCGACAACAAGCGCATTGAATCCTGCCATCGTCGCCGCCAGCGGCTGCGCACCACCCATGCCGCCCAATCCGCCAGTGACCACCAGCTTACCGGCAACGCCTTCGTCAAAATGTTGGCGGCCAATCGATGAAAAGGTCTCGTAAGTGCCCTGCACGATGCCCTGCGAACCAATGTAGATCCATGATCCAGCGGTCATCTGGCCGTACATCGTCAGCCCGAGCCGGTCGAGTTCGTTGAACTTTTCCCAGGTCGCCCAATGCGGGACTAGGTTCCCGTTGGCGATCAAGACCCGGGGCGCCATCATGTGGGTCTTCAGCACACCGACTGGCTTGCCGGATTGAACCAAAAGGGTCTCGTCATCTTCCAGCGACTTGATCGCCTCTACGATGCCATAAAAGCACTCCCAGCTGCGCGCTGCCCGCCCGATGCCACCATAGACAACCAGTTCTTCAGGGCGTTCGGCGACATCCGGGTCGAGGTTGTTCATCAAGAGCCGCAAAGGCGCTTCGGTCTGCCAGGATTTGGCGTTCAGTTTCGGCCCGGTGGGCGCGCGGACAACGCGATCGTTCTTGCGGGTGAAGCTCATGCATTCGGTTCCTCAGATTGTCTTCGAGCTGCGAAGCTCCGCAATCTCGGCGTCCGTCAGATCGGCAAGCTGCTTGAGAACCGCGTCTGTGTGTTCGCCCAGCGTCGGGCTCGTGAAGGTTTCCGGGCCACTGCCGTTCGACATTCTTGCGGGCTGCGGCACCAGCGGGACAGTCCCGAGCTTGCCCTGCAGACCGTGAACAACCAGGTGCCTTTCGTTCACATGGTCAGACTCGATCAGTTGGCGCAGATCCCACACCGGGGCGGCGGGGATGTTGCGATCCAGAAGGACGGCGATTGCCTTTGACTGCGTCAGGCCACTGGCCCAATCGGCGATCAACGCTCGCAATTTGTCCTCGTTTCGGTTGCGTGCGGCGTTGGTGGCGAATTCCGGGTCATCCGCCAGTGCAGGATGGCCGATCACTTCGGCCAAAACGCGGAAGAGACCGTCGCTGAAACACACCAGCACGATGTCGCCGTCCTGCGTTGCGAAGCTGTCGACTGGGTAAGTGACCGGGTGGCGGTTTCCGGCAGGCCGCGGGGTGTCGTCCTTGTAAAGCTGGCGCGCGAGGCCAGTCAGCTGCATCGACATCATCGCATCCAGCATTGCCACATCCACATGCGCGCCCTTGCCGGTGCGCTCGCGGTCAAAGAGTGCCGCCATCGTGCCAAAGGCGGCAAACATGCCGGTGCACACGTCGGCCACAGATTCGCCCACGGCGGTCGCCGGACCGCCCTTTGGCCCTGTCAGGCTCATCAGCCCGCTCATTGCCTGGATCACCAGATCGAACGCCGGCCAGTCTTTCAACGGGCCTTCCTGGCCGAAGCCCGAGATCGAGGTATATATGACATTCTCGTTCAGCGCCCGAACGGACGGCTCGTCCAAACCCAGCCGCGCCATCACGCCGGGCCGGAAGTTCTCCACCAGCACGTCGCATTTGGGAATCAGGCTTTCGATCAGCGCGCGCCCCTCGGGTGCCTTGAGGTTGACCGTCACGCTCTTCTTGTTCCGGTTGAGCAATATGAAATAGGCGCTCTGGCCGTCCTTGTAGGGGCCGAAAGAACGGGCCTCGTCGCCAACCCCGGGCATTTCGACCTTGATCACCTCCGCCCCGAGATCGGCAAGCATCGAAGTGCAGTAAGGTCCCGACATCACTCGCGAAAGGTCAAGAATTCGGATCCCGCCGAGCAATCCCTTGCCGCCGCTCATTCGGAATCCTCCCGTCCGGAATCGACCCGCAGAACCATCTTGCCGACGACCCGGCGATTTCTCAGATCGTCAAGTGCCTGCGGCAAATCGTCGAACCCGTGTCGGTCGTCGATCACCGGATTGATCCGACCCGCCTTGATCAGCGATTCCATCTCGCGGTTGGTGTCGGCGATCAGCGCGCGGTCCCTGTCGTGGTTCCAGTAGACTCCGATCGCGCTGGCGCGCTTCAGAAGAAGCCGGTTTGCCGCCAGCTTCGGCATCGCGCCCGAGGCGAATCCGACAATCAGATAACGTCCATCAAGCGCGATGCAGCGCAGGCTGGCTTCACCGATCTCGCCGCCGACTGGATCAATGATCATGTCCGCACCCTTGCCGCCCGTGAGCGTCTTGACTTGGTCTACCCAGTCTGTGTCGTGGTAATTGACGCAATGTGTCGCGCCGTGCACCGCGGCTACGGCCAAGCGGTCCTTTGTACCGGCCGTCGCGATCACCGTCGCTCCTCGGGCAGACGCGATCTCCACCGCGGCAAGCCCGACCCCGCCCGCGGCCGCGTGGATCAGTGCATACTCGCCGGAAGAAAGCTTGCCGCAGTAATCGATCGCCACCAGCGCCGTTGAATAGGACACTGGCAATGCTGCCGCGCTTGCCAGGCTGAAGCTGTCTGGTACTCGGATCGCCATGTCGGCACGCGCCAAGGCGAAGTCCGCAAAGCCACCCCACAGCACCTTGCTGGCGATCCTGTCGCCGCGCTCGAATCCCGACCCCCGCGGCGCCTCCTCGACGATGCCGACGATCTCTTGTCCCAGAGCAAAGGGCCTGGGCGGCCGGACTTGGTATTGGTCGACGAGCATCAACAGGTCCGAGTAGTTCAGTGCAGCGTGCGTGACGCGCACCAGCAGAAGCCCATCCTCCGGCACAGGTTTGGCAAGGTCCCGAACCTCCAGGTTTCCGAGTCCCGGTTCGGCTGAAACCCATGCCCTCATGACTCCGGCGTTGTCGGTGCGCCGACCTTGCCTGCGGCCATCATGGCGCTGACCTCATCGCAGGCGCCTTTCAGAAGCTCGCCCATCCGGGTCACGACATCTGCCGAGGCACGCTGCGCCGGCAAGGCGATGGCCAAACTGCCCGCCGGGCTGCCATCGCCCCAGTAGAACGCCGCACCAATCCCGACAACGCCCTCATAGGTTTCGCCATTCGAGACCGCGAACCCGCGCCGGCGGGTTTCTGCAATCTTGCGTCGCAAACCCGCGGTGCTCGTCGGCGTGCTGTCCGTCACTGCCCTCAGCTGCCCCGACAGGAAACGCTCGCGGTCGGACTCGGGCAACGCGGCCAGAACCGCCCGCGGGGCGGCCCCTGCGTTCAACGGCAAGACATTGCCGATCTGTTCAAAGACCCGCAGGCCATCGCGTGTGCTTTCGATCTGGTCGACGCAGCGCACCGCGTTTCCTGCACCGACCACCGATGTCAGAATGATCGTTTCCTGCGTCTCTTGCGACAGCCGCGCAAGAATGGGGCGGCACAGGCCGCGAAAGTCGAAAAGCGCGGCGGCTCGCCGCCCCAGATCAACCGAAGCGGGTCCCAGCGAATAGCGGTTCTGACCGTAGAGCACCGTCAAATGCCCCCGTTCGGTCAAGAACTTCACCAGCCGGTTGACCGTGGATCTTGGCATTCCCGTTTTCTTCGAAATCTCGCTTTGCGTCCAGGCAGGCGCATTGGCTTGAAAAAGATCGAGTATTTGCAACGTCTTCTGGATGAGCCCGACACCGGGCGGCGGGGCGATATCGATGGAGTTCCGATTCATGTCCCAATATATATTGATTTGTCCCACTATTTGGAATAGCCAAATCCTCAAGTCGCAAAATGCTCACCGGGGAGTCGTCCAATGAACATCGTCAGAAGAACTCTTTTTGCCAGCGCAGCGGCCGGACTTGCGCTCGTCGCTCAAACGTCCGGTGCTTTGGCCGAAAACGTGCTCAAGCTCGCCAGTTTCTTGCCGCCAGTCTACGTCCTGCACGAGCCGATCTTCGAGAAGCTGGCAGCCGATATCGACGTCGCGACCGGTGGTTCGACCAAGATCGAGATCTATCCTTCAGGCGAACTTGGCAAAGGCCCGGTCGAGCAATACAAGCGTGCCGTCAGCCGGGTGGCGGAAATCACGTACGGCCTGCCGGGTTACACGTCCTCGGTCTTTCCGAGAACGCTGCTGATCGAGCTGCCCGGCGTCACTCAGGGCCACGAGGACGCCACCGCAAAGCTCTGGAAGGTAATGGACGAGCACCTCAGGGATGAGTTCAAGAAAACCGTGCCGCTGGCACTTTTCGTAACCCCGCCTGCGGTGCTGATGATGCGTGACAGACCAATCCACAGCATGGACGATCTCGCCGGCTTGAAAATCCGAGTGGCTTCGTCCTCGGCCGCCGCGATTATCGAGGCCTACGGTGCCACGGCGGTGCCAATGCCCGCGAACAAGGTCTACACATCGATGAACACCGGTGTCGTCGATGGTGCGTTAATGGGTTCGGATTCGCTTTTGATCTTCAAGCTGATCGAGACCACGAACTACGTCACCACCAACCTGCCGGAAATGCCAACAACCATTTTCCTTGTGGCCAACGAAGAAGCATTGAACGAGCTGAGCGCCGACGACCGCGCCGCACTGGACAAGCTGACCGGGCTCGGCATTTCGCAGCGCTCGGCGGCGGGTCTGGCCAAGTTTGGCGAGATTGCCATGGGCAGATTCGCCGACAAGGAAGGTGCCGAGATCATCGTCTTGTCGGACAAGGAGCGGGCGGCCTTCGACGCAGCTGCGGCTGGGGCGGTCGCCAGCTTGAAGACTGAATTCGATGCCCAAGGCGTCCCGGCGACCCAAATTATCGATGCGATGTTGAATTGAGGACTTTCCGTCCCTGGTTTCGGCCGGGGACGCGAATAAAGGGCGCGGCATGGACAGGCTGATCGATCGGGTTGCGATGCTTATGTCCGTGGCCGCCGGGCTTGTGCTGTGCTTTGTCGTGGCGCTGACATTCTATGACGTCCTGTTGCGCTACCTCTTTTCGGCACCGCTGCGGGGACGGCAAGACTTGGTCGAAATGGGCATGGTCGTGTCGCTGATGCTTGCCGCGCCCTATACTTGGAGGATCGCCGGGCACATCAGCGTCGATCTGTATGAGGCGATCCCGATCCGAGCGCTGGAAATCCTGCGGCGACTGGTGGTGAAACTGCTGGTGGCAGGAACATTCGCGCTGATCGCGTGGCGCTCGATCGAGGCGGCCGAAGACGCGGTGCTTTTTGGCGAAGCGACCAACATGATCCTGATCCCGCATTTGCCGTTCATCCGCCTCATCACCGTGATCGGCGCGCTGCATGCACTTGTTGTCCTATGTGAGACCTATTCGGATTTCCGGGCCTCCGGCTCCGGTCGACAGGACGCCGGTGCATGAGTTCGGTCGAAGTCGGGATTTTCGGATTGGTGCTCTTGCTGAGCCTGATGGCGCTCAGGTTGCCAGTGGCATTCGCGATGATCGTGGCGGGCCTGACCGGAAACACGCTGCTGAACTCCTGGTCGGCCGCCGTGTCGACGCTGTTCACCGAGACCTGGGCCACGCTGACCTTCGTGGAGCTGACGGTGATCCCGCTGTTCGTGCTGATGGGCAACATTGCAAGCACGTCCGGAATGAGCCGCGATCTCTACAATACCGCCTATGCGTGGATCGGGCGTTTTCGCGGCGGCTTGGCCCACGCAACGATATTGGGATGCACCGGATTTGCGGCGCTTTCGGGATCTTCAGTGGCATCGGCGCTGACGCTTGGTCGCGTCGCGTTGCCCGAGATGAAGCGGTTCGGCTATGACGCGAAATTTGGTGCGGGAGCGGTAGCAGCTGGCGGCACACTGGGCATTCTCATTCCGCCTTCAACCGGCTTCATCCTCTATGCGATCCTTACCGAGGAATCGATAGGGCGGCTGTTTCTGGCGGGCGTCATCCCGGGGCTGATCCTGTCGGGCTGTTTCATGGCGACGATCTGGGTCCTGACGCTGATGAGCCCTGGAATAGGCCCGGCAGGCGAACGTTTCGGGCTTGCCGACCGGATCAAGTACCTGATCCGGGGCACCGCGATTCTGATGATCATCGTCATCTCCATCGGCGGCATCTATGGCGGTGTCTTCACCCCAATAGAGGCGGCCTCGGTCGGCGCGGTGCTGGCATTCCTTTTCTCGCTTCCGCGCCGCGAGTTCACGTTTCGCGGCTTCGTCGATGCGCTGCTCAGAACAGTTTCAACAACTGTCATGATCTACTTCATCATCATCGGGGCCAGCGTGTTCTCGCCGTTTCTTGCTTTGACCCAGATTCCCGCGCAACTTGCGGAAACGCTAATAGAAATGGCGCTGCATCCGCTGGCACTGCTTGCCCTTGTGCTCGCGGTTTTCATTGTCCTCGGCACATTCCTCGACGGGTTCGCGATGATGGTTCTTGTCTTGCCAATTGTGCTGCCGATTATCCAGACATCCGGAATTGCCGAACTGCTTGGAATCGCCACGCAGTCCGACTTGGTGATCTGGTTTGGCGTCATCATGGTGATCGTTCTCGAAATGGCCCTGATCAGCCCGCCGGTGGGCATGAACGTCTTTGTGGTAAAGAGCGTATCCGAGGCCTCGATGAAGGAGATCTATCGCGGCATCATGCCGTTTTGGCTGGCGATGCTGGTGTGCCTGATATTGATCACGGCATTGCCAACGCTGGCGCTTTATCTGCCCGGTACCATGCGGGGTTAGGTCAGTTTCCCCGCTGCGCTGACAGTGGCTCGAATTGTCCGGGTCACCGAATTGGTATGGCGACGAAATGCAATTAGATTTCCCCACCCGAGTCCAAACACTTCGACTCTCCGCATGTGAATCGAAAACTCGCTCCACCGGGTCCTGGACGTGATCATGGCGGAGGATGACCTTCGCCGGAAGGACAACGGTCCCGAGAACTTGGCGCTGAACATGGCACGGACAGCCGATGGCGGGAGAGTCACGTCAATGCGCGGAAAGCTGAAGAAGGCCGGCTGGGACGACCGCTTCCTCCTCAAGCTTGTCAGCTCCGCAGCAAGTCTCGCAGAGGATGCCGAACCCGAAAAAAATCCAGATGCGACGGCCCTGAATCTGGCCGGCAGATCGGAAGTGTGGTGAAGCAGAGCTGCCGACCCGTTGCCCGATGCGAATGGACGTCGCAGAACATGGCGAGCTGACAAGCTGGACCACCGTTTCTGCGATGGCTCTGCATCAGGTTTCGGCGGCGCGCGTCAGAGAGAGGCGTGCGGTTTCCAGGTGCTCCTTCATTTTCGCTGCAGCGCGTTCCGGTTCGCGCGAGCGCAGCGCATTCAGGATGTCGCGGTGCTGGACGTTGTACTGGTCAATCATGGCAGCGTTGAGCGTCAGGTGCCGCATCCGCGTCCACTCGTCGAGTGAACGCACGGTGTTGATTTGCTCGATCAGCCAGATGAGCAGGTTGCTGCGGGTGGCCGAGGCCAGGGCCTTGTGAAACGCGGTGTCGGCCTCTGCAAACGCCGTCGGGTCGGCCGTCGATCTCTCCATGCGCCGACATAGCTCTTCCATGGCGTCGAAGTCCTCTCGCTTGCCGTGAAGGACGCAGAGCCGGCAGATATGTGGCTCCAGGGCGAAGCGAGCGTCAATCAGCTCGAGCGGCGCCGCTTCCTCGACTGCCTTCGGAATCGATTGGTCGCCAATGCCGGTCACGTATGCGCCGCTGCCGGGCCGGATTTCAAGGAGACCTTCCCTCTCAAGCTGCTGCAGCGCGTCGCGGAGCGTGTTTCGTGCAACCCCGAACGACTCTGCAAGTTGGGGCGATGCCGGCAGACGATCATGTCGCCGATAGGTTCCGTCCGTGATCGAACGCCGAATCTCCACGGCGACGTTTGAAGAATTGCGCCAAGCCATTTGGGCCACCTTTTGATCCAATGCTATTCCAAAAGTAGCAGATTCTGCGTCAGATGCAATAGATTGGATCAAAAAGGGGTTGATTTTGGACTTCGGTCGCGCAATGTGCGATTCAGAAGTTCGATCTGCGAGACGGGAGCAACCTGCATGTCTGTACCGAGTCACGTCGACTACGTGATCATTGGAGCGGGGATCCATGGTGTTTCGACCGCGTGGAAACTCGCCGAGCGGCTGATCGAGAAAGGGGAAGAGGTCGAGGGCCGAATTGTCATCCTGGACAAGTCTGGCATTGCGTCCGGCGCCAGCGGGATCGCCTGCGGGGTTGTGCGCAACAACTACTTCCAGCCGGCCATGCGCAGGCTCATGGCGCATTCGGTCGACATTTGGGAGGCCGACCCTGAAGGACTTTCCTACCATCCCGTTGGCTACATGCAGATAAGCCCGGAATCGATGCGCGACGATGTCGGAACGATCTTTGCGCAGCAGCAGGAAATCGGATACGACAGCGTGTTCGTAGAGGGAGCGAATGCCAGCACGTCGTACATGCGCGGCATTTTCAGTGACTGGCAGGCACAGAACATCACGAGCGTCCTGCATGAAAGCCAGGGCGGCTTCTCCAATCAGACCAAGACCATGTATGCCCTGGCCGACAAGGTGGAGAGACTGGGCGTGCGCATAATCGCCGGCGTCGAGGTCAAGGGATTCAATTCAATGAACGGCTCGGGCGCGATCGGGTCGGTCGAGACAAGCAAGGGCACCATTTCCTGCGAACGCGTCATAATCGGGGCCGGTCCATGGATACGCGATTTCTGGAGCATGCTGGACCTGCCGGGCAAGATCTCGATCAAGGGCGTGAACGGCGAGATGCATGAAGATGTGCCCATGTGGCGCTTCTGGCAGCTGGAGGAGGGCGTGCTGCTCATCGACCCGAACGAAGGACTTGCGGATGACGGTTCCCTGCCGCCGGTCATCCATGTCGATACCGACGCCGAACTCAGATCGACGGTGGATGACTCCGTCATCACCGACGAGATGTGGGGCATCTACTACAAGCCCGACTTTCATTTCGGCGGCATCCAGGGGGGAGCCTCGCCCTACAAGGTCGACACGCCGGCCGACGAAGTGCAGATCGACCCGTACGGACCCTCAAGCCCGGAATTCGTTGCCAGCGACGAATTCGCGCACATGTGGGTCAGCGCGCTTGCCCATTGCCAAAGGCGCTACGAAGGCAAGATGCCCAAGTATCATCGAGAGCCCTCGGGAGGGATCGGCTGCTTTACGGCCGACAGCTTTCCGGTCTTCGATCACTTTCGCGAAAATGTCGCGGTCATCGCCGACAGCAATCACGGCTGGAAGATGATTGGCGTCGGACACCTGATCGCCGACGAAGTGCTTGGAGAAAGACAGGAACTTCTGGAGCCGTTCCGCTTCGGCCGCTTTGCCAAGGGCGAACTGCATCCAGTTTCCAGCAGCCCCTACCCATGGAGCTGATGAACCCGCCCGTCCGGAATGTCGGCGGGCATTTTGACCGACTGGGAGAACGATCGTGGCAATGGATATAGAGAAGTTCGTCGAGGCGAAGGGTCGAGACGAAAAGATCAAGGAAGTCCGCAAGAAGATCGATGAATTGGGTATCGAGTACCTATACCTTCAGTTCGTTTCGGTCACCGGCAAGATAATGGGCAAGGGCATTCCTGCCGATCACTGGGAAAGCGTGGCCAAGAAGGGCTTCCAGCTCGTCTATGGCGCCACGGTCAATCTCTTCACCGACCGGGCCGGCAACTATCTGGGATACGGTCCGGAAGCTGCGGAACTGGTCGGAATTCCCGAGCCCGAGACGTTCATGCAATTGCCGTGGGCTCCGGAGATCGGACGCTTCTACTGTACGCTTTTCCGCAATCGAGAGGAGAGGCAGGATCCAGGAGCCTATCTCACTGCCGACTGTCGCGGCAATCTTCGGCGGCTGCATGCCGACTTCCAGAAAAAGCACAAGCTGCAGCTGCGGATGGGCACCGAGCCCGAAATGATGTGGCTGAAGTTCGACGAGAACGGCAAGCCCAGCGACGGGTTTTCAAAGCCGTACTGCTATCACATCGACCAGTTCGAGTCGCTTCGGCCGGTGTCCCTGCAGGTCATACGCTACGCCCGCAGGATGGGCCTCGACATGATCCAGGGCGATCACGAGGACGCGCCGGGCCAGCTGGAGCTCAACTGGGCCTTCGACGACGTGCTGCGCAACGCCGACCGGCTGACCACCTATCGCCAGATCTGTGCCCAGGTCGCTCGCGAGAACGGAATCTTCGCCTGCTTCATGTCGAAGCCGTTCATGGGTGTCTCGGCTTCTGGCTGCCATCACAACATGTCGCTCTGGACCAAGGGCAAGGACGGCTTCAAGCCGACAGGCAACGACCCGAAGAAGTTGCCGGGACTGAAGGAGAACTACCTGTACGTTTCGGGCGGCAAGAACACGTTCATGCCCGACACGAGCGATCCCCAGTTGCCGGGCAAGACCGGCCTCAAGGCGATTGGCGGGGTGGTGAAGCATCTCCAGGCCCTGACCGCGATCGGATGCTCCACGGTGAATTCCTATCGGCGGCTGTGGGACACGGGTTTCTGGGCGCCCGTCTTTTCCGATTGGGGGTTTCAGAACAGGACCACGGGCCTTCGCGTCTCGGCGCCGGGCCGGTTTGAGTATCGCTCGGTCGATTCGATGGTGAACCCCTATCTCATGGGTTCGGCGCTTCTGGCGGCGATGGACGATGGTCTCGAAAACGACCTCGATCCGGGCAAGCCTGAAGAGCGCAACATTTACGAAGCGATGGCGGAAGGCAAGAAGGTTCGCAAGCTGCCGATGTCCCTCGGCGAGGCTCTGGATCATCTTGCAGGGAACAAGGTCGTCCAGCGCGGCCTTCCGGGCGAGATGTACAGGCTCTACGACGAGTACAAGCGCGACGAGTTCGCGCGCTTCATGTCCACCGTCACCGAATGGGACAACGAGATGTACATGGAATGCCTGCCATGATCGGAGGCGTCTGGAGCCGGGCGCCCCTGCGGTGCCCATTGTCCGGAAAGAGATAGGGGAGGCATATCGGAATGTGCGGAATTGCGGGAATCATTCACAAGGGCCGTCGCGCGAATGTCGGCGCGGAAATGACGTCGATGTTGCAGGCGCTCAAGCACCGCGGGCCGGATTCGACCGGCTATGCGGTCTACGGAGACCCGGGCGAGGGCGAGTATGTCATGCGCGTCAAGATTGCCGAAGCCGAGGACATGGAACTTGGCCGCAGCATCCACGACCGGCTGGAAGAACGCATCGAGGCGGTCGACGCGATTCTCGCCAGCCACGAGGCCGAGGTGAAGGTCAAGGAGCGGGTGCGGCCCTACGCGCTGCGTTACGTGCTGAACCATGACGGTGACACGGGCGACATGGCCGGGCATATCGAGGAAACGGAAGGTGTCGAAATCCTCTCGCTCGGAAACGGCCTGGAACTGATCAAGGATCTCGGCGACGCCGGCAGCGTGGCCAAGGCGTACGGGCTGAACGACTTCGAAGGAACCCACGGCATAGGCCATACCCGAATGGCGACTGAATCAGACGTCGACATCAAGTCGGCCCATCCCTACTGGGCGTTTCCCTACAACGATGTCAGCGTCGTCCATAACGGGCAGATTACCAACTACTGGATCATGCGCCGTGAAATGGAGCGGAAGGGGCACCGCTTCATGTCGGACTGCGACAGCGAACTCCTCGCCGTCTACACGGCCCATCATCTGGCCAACGGCGTGCAGCTGGAGGAAAGCCTGCGCCGTTCCATAGACGAGATCGACGGCGTGTTCACGTATCTTGTCTGTACCAGGGACCAGCTCGGCATGGCCAAGGACACCATGGCCGCCAAGCCTCTCGTGCTCTACGAATCCGACGATCTCATTGCCATGGCTTCGGAAGAGGTGGCGATTCGCACGATCTTCCCGGAGGAAATCGATACCCACGATCCCTACGACGAGGAGGTTCGCGTATGGCAGGCGTGAAGTCCCGCGGAGTTCGGGGCTGGGCAGCGTCCCGATTCGTGATGGCAGACATCGTTGGTGCGGAAGGAGTCGGCAAATGTCTGGAATAAGCGACGCGGAACTCAGGGACATGACTCAGGAAGAGCGGGTCAACGCCCTTGGCATGACAACCGAACAGCTCACGGGCAAGTCGCTCTACATCGAGTTCGATCCGGATGCGCAGGAGCGGTTCACCTATCCGTGGGCGCCGGACGTCGATTTCAACAAGCGCACCGAATTCGATGCCGGCGACCTGACCAACACCGAAGTCAATGCCCGAATTCGCGACCTGATGGCCGAAGGCTATGGCACCATCGTGCTGCAGAACCCGCGCGGAAAGCACTCGCTGGCGGTCGGAATCCTGTCTCGGCTGAACCTGATCATAGAGGGTTCGACAGGATATTTCGGAGTCGGCCTGATTGACGGTCCCAATGTCCGGATCAACGGTCGCGTAGGGTGGTCCTGCGCGGAAAACATGATGTCCGGCACGGTCGTCGTCGAAAAGAACGCGGGTTCGACCTTTGGCGCGGCAATCCGTGGCGGCGATCTGGTGTGCAGGGGATCGGTGGGGTCCCGGACCGGAATCGACATGAAAGGCGGCACCATCATTGTCGGAGGCGACACGGGTGCGCTTTCCGGCTTCATGATGCAGCGGGGGCGGATGGTGGTCTGCGGCAACGCGGGCAAGAACCTCGGCGACTCGATGTATGACGGCACGATCTATGTCGGAGGCGAAATCCGCTCGCTCGGCGTCGATGCGGTCACAGCCTACCTTACGAAGCTCGACAAGGACTGGCTGACGCGAAAGCTGACCCAGTACGGGCTCATGCCAGGCAGGGGCGTGGATCATTTCACCAAGATCGTCGCCGGAAAGCAGCTCTGGAACTACGACAACCTTGAGCCAAACGAGAAGAAACTGATCCTGTAGCGGAAGAGCGCGTGAGCTCCGCAACAAATCCGAAAGGACGAGGACATGCCTGATGATGGACGGATAAAGAAGCCGCTGGATCGCGACGTGAATCGCATCGGCGACAGCTTCATCTTTCCGCCGCGCGTTATCGACGACATCCACATAAAGGCCGAGCTTGGCCGCTACCGGATGCGGGGTTTCTCGCTCTTCAAGAAGATTCCGCACTGGGACGACCTTACCTTTCTGCCCGGAACGTTGACGCGTTTCGTAATCGAGGGCTATCGCGAGAAATGCGAGACCAGAACCGTGATCGGGCCGCGCGCAAAGCGGCCGCTCGAACTGGACATTCCCGTGTACGTGACAGGCATGAGCTTCGGCGCCTTGAGCTACGAGGCCAAGACGGCGCTTGCGCGAGGCGCCACCATGGCGGGCACCGCGACCTGCTCTGGCGAGGGGGGAATGATCCCTGACGAGCGACGGTACTCCTCGAAGTGGTTCTATCAGTGCATCCAGTCGCGCTACGGGTTCAATCCGCATCATCTGGTGCTGGCGGATGGATGCGAGTTCTTTATCGGCCAGGGCTGCAAGGTTGGCCTTGGGGGGCACCTGATGGGCCAGAAGGTGACTGACCAGGTGGCGGAGATGCGATCTTTGCCTGCCGGAATTGACCAGCGATCACCGGCGCGTCATCCGGACTGGCTCGGGCCGGACGATCTGGCACTGAAAATCCAGGAGATTCGGGAAGCCACCGATTGGCAGATCCCGATCCAGCTCAAGCTTGGCGCGGCGCGGGTCTATGACGACGTCAGGATGGCGGTCAAGTGCGATCCGGACTCGATCTACATAGACGGGATGGAAGGCGGCACCGGTGCAGGGCCGCATCTTGCAACAGAGGATACCGGCGTGCCGGGAATGGCCGCCATTCGCCAGGCCCGAAAGGCAATCGACGACCTTGGAAAGCGCGGCGAGATCAGCCTCGTCTATGCCGGAGGCATCCGCAACGGAGCGGATGTTGCAAAGGCCGTTGCGCTCGGCGCGGACGGCATCGCGCTTGGCCATTCCGTCATGATGGCCTTGAACTGCAACAAGGACATTCCGGAAGCCAACTATCCTGAGGAAATCGGCGCCGAGCCAGGGTATTGCTACCACTGCCATTCCGGCCGGTGCCCGGTTGGCGTGGCAACGCAGGATCCGGTCCTGCGGTCACGGCTTGACCCTGACGAGGCAGCGGAGCGAGTCTACAATTTCCTCCACACCCTGACGATCGAGGCGCAGCTCTTTGCGCGTGCCTGCGGCAAGACGCACCTGCACTCGCTGGAACCCGAGGATCTTGCCGCCCTGACAATGGAAGCGTCAGCCATGGCGGGCGTGCCGCTTGCAGGCACGAACCACACTGTTGGCATAGACGACTATCATCACCTGTAGGGAGGACCTGGGGCAATGGCCGGAACACAATATCGCGGGTCCGATATCAAGGACGTCGACCAGTTCATCAAGGATGCGGCCGGGCTGGAATCCGAGCGAGAGAAGGAGATCGGGCAGCATATCGGCTATCGCTACGACGTCAACCTCGTTCCGGACCACGACCGCCTGACGCCGTTTCTCCGAAACTACATGGAGTTCATGGGTTGGGACGACCTGAACTGGCTTGAGGACGTCCACATGGGTTACGAGGAAGGCAAGCCTGCCGTCTTCGACCGCAACGTGAACGGCTGGGTTCGGATACCGGACAGCATCGACCTGCCCGACAATCAACAGGACCGCGACATGATTGCGCGTGAGCTTCTTCTGAAGTTCCAGATGTCGGACCGCCATCCACTGGTCACGCTCCGGAAAGCCTACACGAAGTTCTGACATGCGAAGCCCGCTGCATATCGCCTGCCTTCAGACGCGGCCCATGCCCAGCATGGAGGCGGCCATTGATGAAGCGGTGCCGATGGCAGAGGCCGCGGCGCGGTCGGGAGCGGAAATGCTGTTCCTGCCTGAGTACTGCGGCGGGCTCGTTTCGGACGGGCCGCGGCTCTGTCCCCCGGCGGCGCCGGAGGAGATCCATGAAGTGCTGGCGGCGCTGAGGGAAGTGGCCGCACGCCGGGGTGTCTGGATGAACATCGGTTCGCTCGCCGTGA
This sequence comes from Boseongicola sp. SB0675_bin_26, assembly GCA_009843725.1. Lineage (GTDB taxonomy): Bacteria > Pseudomonadota > Alphaproteobacteria > Rhodobacterales > Rhodobacteraceae > JAJEFO01. Next base: position 12,584 of record VYCX01000071.1, on the reverse strand, counting down.
ACGGACCGGGCGAAAAGATCTTGAACCGTGGCTACATGATTGGCCCGGACGGCGGGATTCTCGGGCGCTACGACAAGATCCACATGTTCGATGTCAGTCTTGCAGACGGCGCCGTGTACCGGGAAAGCGACACGGTTCAGCCGGGTGACACCGCCGTGATCTACGAGACGCCGCTGGTCGCTCTCGGTCACACCATTTGCTACGACCTCCGCTTCGCCAAGCTGTTTCGCGACCTTGCTCAGGAAGGTGCCGAAGTCATTGCCTGTCCGGCAGCCTTCACAAGGACGACCGGAGAGGCGCATTGGCATGTGCTGAATCAGGCGAGGGCAATCGAGAACACCTGCTTCATCGTGTCGGCTTGTGCCGTTGGACCCGTTTCCGGCGGCGGCGCTTCCTACGGTCATTCGCTCGTCGTGAACCCGTGGGGAGAAGTGTTGAGCGACGGAGGCGTGCTGCCTGGCGTGGTGCATGCGCATCTGGACCTTGGCCTCGTGGAGGAGTTCGCGTCGCGGATTCCGAGCCTTGACCATGACAGGAACTATCGCGTCAGGCGCGACAGGACTGCGAGGAAGGTGGCATGATTGCACGCGTCGCCGCACTTGGAGAATTCGGCTCGCCCACGCCACTCAGAACGGCGTTTCTCAAGTGGCAATGCCGGGTGCGGCAAATTTCAATGCGCAACGGCGCGGGGAGACCCGATGACGCCGTCACTCCAACCCTGTACCTGCCAGGGCACGACGAAGCCCTCGGTCGCTTTGTCACGGTCCTTAACAGGGCGCCGGCGCATTCGTTGACGCCCGAGATGACGCATATGGCGGCAAGAACCAATGATCCAGCTCAACGGCGTGCGGCCGCGCTGGAGTACTTTTCGGCCGCATACTACCAAAGCGCCGCACTGTTTTCAGACGTTCTGACTGCGACGTTTCCGTCTGGGTCGATCATTGCGGCCAGAATCCGAAAGTCTCAGAAAGCCCTCTTGCTGTTTGATGCTTATGCGCAGAGATTCACTCTCTCTTGCCGTGTCTGGAAACTGGCGCCACACAATCCGCTTCATGCGGCGACGGTAGCGCACAACACGCTTTTCAACCCGTCCTTGCCACCCGGAATCGAGGTTCTGGGATTCGAGCCCGATTGGAACATGTCGACATCAGAGCCGGAGTTATCCTGAAATGCGTTTCCGGCATCGACCAGCATAGAGAAACTTGTGGAGGACATGCCATGAAAAAGCGCGTGTGCGTGATAGGAGCCGGACCGTCGGGACTGGCGCAGTTGCGGGCGTTTCAGTCCGCCGTCGAGAATGGCGCGGATGTCCCGGAAGTCGTGTGCTTCGAAAAGCAGGACGACTGGGGAGGGCTTTGGAACTATACGTGGCGTACGGGCGTGGATGAGCATGGCAACCAGTGCCATGGTTCCATGTACCGCTACCTTTGGTCAAATGGCCCGAAAGAGGGCCTGGAATTTGCGGACTACACGTTCGAAGAGCACTTTGGCAAGCCGATCGCCAGCTATCCGCCCAGGTCGGTGCTCTTTGACTACATCAAGGGAAGGGTGGAAAAGGCCGGCGTCCGTGGCCAGGTCCGCTTCAACACCATCGTGCGTGATGTCCGCACGCTTGATGGTGGGGGCTTTGAGGTGACCGCGCGCGACGAAGACACGGACTCGGAAGTCCGCGAAGAGTTTGACCATGTTGTCGTCGCCACGGGCCACTTCTCGGTCCCCAACGTTCCCGAGTATCCCGGCTTCGAGACCTTCAACGGCCGCATCTTGCATGCGCATGACTTCCGCGATGCCCGCGAGTTCGCGGGTCAGGACGTCCTGATTCTCGGAACTTCCTATTCGGCCGAGGACATCGGGTCCCAGTGCTGGAAATACGGGGCAAAGTCGATCACGTCATGCTGGCGGACGGCTCCGATGCCTTACGAATGGCCTGACAACTGGACTGTCGTGCCAGCGCTGGAAAGGGTCGAAGGACGAACCGCGCATTTCAAGGACGGTACGTCAAGGAAGGTTGATGCAATAGTCCTGTGCACGGGCTACCTGCACCACTTTCCGTTCCTCCCGGATGACCTGAGGCTGAAGACGCCGAACGTCCTGGCGTCAAACGACTTGTACAAGGGCGTCGTCTGGAATCGGAATCCGGACCTCTTCTATCTCGGAATGCAGGACCAGTGGTTTACCTTCAACATGTTCGATGCCCAGGCCTGGTACGTTCGCGACATCATCATGGGCCGGATCGAAGTTCCGGACCTCGCTGCCCGCGAGGCCGACGTCCAGGCGCGTCAGGAGGCCGAGGCGGCTCTTGAGGACGACTATGCCTGCATCGACTACCAGGCCGACTACACCGAGGAGCTGATCGCCGACACCGACTATCCCAGCTTTGACATAGGGGCGGCCTCAAAGGCGTTCTACGAGTGGAAGAAGCACAAGAAGAAGGACATCATGACGTTCCGGGATCACGGCTATTCCAGCCCGATGACCGGCACGATGGCGCCTCCGCACCACACGCCGTGGAAGGATGCGCTTGATGACAGCCTGGAAGACTACCTGAAAATCTGAATGACAACGCGGGATCAACCCGCGGGCCGAGTACGCTTCGAAATCCAGCAGCCCGAGTGCTGCACAAAAAGGGAGAGAACTATGAAGAAGCTATCTGCAATGGTGCTGGCCACCGTTTTGGCCACTCCGTTTGCCGCGAATGCGGCAGACAGTGACGATCCTATCATCATACCGATTCACAACTGGTCAAGCCAGATCGTCATGTCGAACGTGGTCGGGCAAATGTACGAGGAAATGGGCCTCAACGTCGAGTTTGTCACGACCGACAGCCAAGCGGTCTACGAGTCGGTCCGGCTCGGAGATGTCGCTTTGGAACTGGAGGTCTGGGAAGGCGCGTTCGGCCATTCCTTCCGCGAGGCGCTCTCGAAGGGGGGCCTTCATGACGCAGGGGACCATGACGCCGTTACGCGTGAGGACTGGTGGTACCCGATGTGGACCAAGGACGCGTGCCCGGGGCTGCCGGACTGGCAGGCGCTGAATGACTGCGCCGAGATCTTTGCGACGGCGGAATCCGGTGGCAAGGGCCGGTATCTCGACGGCCCGGTGGACTGGCTGAAGCATGGCAAGGAGCGCGTCGAGGCGCTTGACATGAACTTCGTCGTGGTGAACGCGGGGTCGGCGGCGGCTCTCTGGGCCGAGATCGGCGCTGCGGAACCCGAGAAGCGCCCGGTCGTCGTGTTCAACTGGACGCCGAACTTCGCCGAAGCCGTCTGGCCCGGCGAGTTTGTCGAATTCCCGACATGGGAGGACGGTTGCGACTCCGATCCGTCCAAGGGCCCGAATCCGGATGCGCTGTACGACTGCGGCAATCCTGCCAACGGCTATCTCAAGAAGGCCGCGTGGGACGGAATGGCTGACAAGTGGCCGAGCGCCTACTGCGTGCTGACCAAGCTCAGCTTCACCAACCCGCAGATCGCGGAAATGGCGAAGCTCGTTGACACGGATGAGCTTGAGCCGGAAGAGGCGGCGGATGAGTGGCTGGCGGCAAACCGCGGCGTCGTTGATCCATGGATCAGCTCCTGCACGTAGAATGCGGGAATTGACAAGAAGACCCTCTCCGCACCAGCATGCGGGGAGGGTTGAAGGTGGGAGGTCATGGATAGCGACACCCCCGTTATTTCTGCGGAGCACGTCTGGAAGCTTTTTGGGCCCAATCCCGAGGCCTACCTTTCTCGCATGCCCGAAGGCCGTTCCTTTGAGGAAATCAGGTCGGATGGTTACATTGCAGGCGTCAAGGACGTCTCGCTGGAAGTTGCCAAGGGCGAGATGCTCGTCATCATGGGGCTGTCGGGCTCCGGCAAGTCGACGCTGGTTCGTTGTTTCTCGCGTCTCCACGACATAACCGGCGGAGCGATCAGGATCGACGGCCAGGACATCATGAGCCTGAACGCGACCGAACTGATTGAGCTTCGACGCTCGAAGATGGGGATGGTGTTCCAGTCTTTCGGCCTGCTCCCGCATCGAACGGTTCTCGAAAACGTCGCGTTTCCGCTCGAGATGCGCGGGCAGGACAGGCACGCGCGGCGCGAACGCGCCCTTGAAATGGTCAGGCTCGTCGGGCTGGAGGGGCGCGAGGACTATTTCCCCCGGGAGCTTTCCGGCGGGCAGCAGCAGAGGGTCGGCATTGCCCGCAGCCTCGCGATCGAGCCGAACATCTGGTTTCTGGACGAACCCTTCAGCGCGCTGGATCCCCTGATCCGGCGCGAAATGCAGGACGAGTTCCTGCGCCTTCAGGACATGCTTGGCAAGACAATCGTCTTCATCACCCATGACTTTGACGAGGCGCTCCGCCTTGCCGACAGGATCGCCATCATGAAGGACGGCGCCGTTGAGCAGGTGGACACGCCTGACAAGATCGTTCTGGATCCGGCGACAGAATACGTCGCCAGATTCACGGAGGAAGTGGACAAGGCAAGCGTCGTTCACGCAAGCGTGCTGGCCACGGAGGGCGTGGCCGTCGACGGCGAACCCGTCCCCGGGGACGCAACGATCCTGTCTCTCGCACGCCGGCTGGTAGAGGACACGTCGGACGCCATTCCCGTCAGCTTGCCGGACGGCAGCATGGGCGCCATGGATCGCAAGGCGGCGCTGGCGGTGCTTTTTGGAGAGAGGGAGTGAGCGACCCGACCAGCGCGGATGCCATGATGTCAGGGGCGGAGGCCACCTCGGTCGGCGCGACCCGGACGCGGACGATTGTCTTGGCTCTGTTCGGCGTAGCGATTCTGCTGGCTGTGCTGAAGCCCTGGATCCCCTCGGCCCTGGTGAGGCTGCCGGAGGGCGCGATCCTTCCTTGGGCGGACTGGCTGGATGCAGGGTTTTCCTGGCTCCAGAACGACATCGGACTGATCCATGTCACGCGCACGATCTCCGGATGGCTGGGGTTCCTTACCGACGCGGCAGCCAACGTCCTGTACGGGAAATCCCGTTGGCCGCGTCTGGAGGCATTGCCGTGGTCAGTGGTCGCGGCATGTTCGGCGGTGCTGGGTTACTGGCTCGGTGGCTGGCGGCTCGCGCTTCTGGCGGGAGGCACCTTTGTCTGGACCGCACTCATGGGGCAGTGGAGATGGGCGATGGAGACCCTGTCGGTCATCGCCGTCGCGGTGCCGTTCGGGTTTGGCATCGGGTTGCTTCTGGGCATGTGCGCATGGAAGTCCAGGCGGTTCGAGGAGGCCTTGAGGCCGGTTCTTCTGGTTCTGCAGACGCTGCCGTTCTACAGCTACCTTCTCCCTGCCGTCATCTTCTTCAAGGTCGGGCCGACCGCCGCGTCGGTTGCCACGATCGTCTATTCAATGCCGCCTATGATCCTGATGACCATCGTCGGCCTCCGAAAGGTGCCGCCCGACGTCGTCGAGGCGGGGAGGATGGCGGGCTGCACGCGTTGGCAGATGCTGCGCCACGTCTTTCTGCCTTCGGCTCGCAACGAAATTCTTGTCGGCCTCAACCAGGTCATCATGCTCGCCCTTGCCATGGTCGTCCTTACCGCGTTCATCGGCATGCCCGGGCTGGGTGCAAAGCTGCTCGCCATGATGAACAGTTTCAAGCTCGGCCGCAGCTTCGAGATCGGCGTCACGATCGTCTTGCTTGCCGTGACGCTTGACCGCCTGAGCAAGGCGTGGGTCGTCAAGCAGCCCGAGCACTTCGAAAAGGGAACCCCTTGGTGGCAGAGACATGCGTTCCTGCTCCTGGGAGTCGCGACCTTCATGCTGTTCTACCTGCTCAGCCAGTACCTGCCCATCCTGGACGAGGTTGGCCGCAGGCAGTCGCTTTCAAGGGGCAGCGAGATCGACACGCTTATCAAGGGCTTCCTGAGCATCGCGTGGGTCAAGGCGATCACGGACTTCATTCGATGGTTCTTCAACCTCTGGGTGTTGATTCCCACCGAGCTTGCACTGCTGTTTCTGCCCACGTTCACGGTCATTCTCGCAATGACAGGCATCGGCTATCTGCTGGGGGGCTGGTTTCCGGCGTTGATAGGGTTCCTGTTCTTTTCGGCGGTGGCCCAGCTCGGATGGTGGGACCGGGCGATGCTGACCTTGCATTCGACGCTGACGGCCGTGTTCCTTGCGATGCTCTTTGGAATGCCGCTCGCCATATGGGCTGCACAGCGCGAGCGTGCGTCCCGCTGGATGATCTTTGCCTGCGACACCGCCCAGACTTTCCCAAGTTTCATCTACCTTTTGCCGGCCATCATGCTGTTCGGGATCACTCCAATCACGGTCATTCTGGCGATCCTCATCTACACGATGGTGCCCGTCGTGCGTTACACGGTCGAAGGTCTGAGAGGTGTGCCGCGCGAGATCACCGAAGCCGCAGACATGGCGGGCGCGACGCGATGGCAGAAGCTCTGGAAAGTCGAGTTCCCTCTCGCAATGCCGACCATCGCCGTCGGATTGAATCAGGCGTTCATTTTCGCCTTCTTCATGGTCATCATTGCCGCGTTCATCGGCACCCGGGATCTGGGGCAGGAAATGCAGCGCACGCTAGCTGGCACCGACCTCGGAAAGAACTTCACGCTCGGTTTCTCCGTGGTCTTCATGGCATTGTCGCTCGACATCGCGATCAACTCCTGGGCCAGGAAACGTCGGGAGATACTGGGCCAATGACGGCGCAACCGATACACCCGGTGCCATGGGAGCGATCAGGCGTCATCGCGCCGGGCCTGCCAATTCTCCCGCACGGAATTGAGCGATACCCGGTTCCGGGTGGCGGTTCGCGCGCGGTGCAGGTCTTCAGGGGCGACGGCATCATCGTGCAGGATCGCGAGGGCTTGCAGCGGGGCGAACTCGTGCACTTTGCGCCGGACGGAAGTTCGGACGCGTCGATGCTCGGCGCCAAGGGCCAGGGCACGCCGACCGCCACGATAGCCGTGCTCTCAGAAGGAGGCCGCTCAGGCAAGAAGGTGCTGTCGGCCCTGGAGGCGGCCGGATTCAACCTGGAAACGGGCGATTCGGTGACAGTCTTCGCGGAAGGGTCGCGTCCAGGCGACTTCAGGGAGTTCAGTGTGGAATGCGACGGCCTTCTGATCTGTGTCGCTCCCGGGGGGCCGATGAGCCCGGAGCGTCAAGATGCTCCGACAGAGCTCGTTCTTTACGTTCGTCGTGCTGCGCCGGGCGACGGCAAGGACGAAATCGGGCCGCCCGATCCCTTGGCCGAGCCGCAATTCGACGCGAACATCCAGCCGGGCAACTCGGTCACATATGAGGTCCGCGAGGGCGAGTACATCCAGATCCTCGACGTCAAGGGGAGGGAATGTTCCGACTTTCAGGCATTCAGCCTGCGCGCTCTGGACAAGGGTATCGAGCGCGAGATCGATCCCACCACCACGCGGTCCCTGATGGGCAGCTTGTATCCCAGGCCCGGCATCTTCTCGAAATACTGGACCGTGGACCAGGAACCGCTGGTGGAAATCGTTCAGGATACATGCGGGCGGCACGACACGTTCGGCCTTGCCTGCACGGCGCGTTACTATGAGGACTTGGGCTATCCTGGGCACGTCAATTGTTCGGACAACATGAATGCCGACCTTGCGCGGTTTGACATTCGCCCTCGCGGCGGCTGGCCGGCGATCAACTTCTTCTTCAACACCATGCTGGACGAGACAAACGCGATCTCCATGGACGACCCGTGGTCTCGGCCAGGCGACTACGTGCTGCTGCGGGCGCTTTCCGACCTGGTCTGCGTGTCGACGGCCTGTCCCTGTGACGTTGATCCAGCCAACGGCTGGAACCCGACCGATATCCAGGTGCGCACTTATGGCGCAGGCGAAGAGTTCAGCCGCTCCGTCGGCTACAGGAAATCTGCGGAGGCCGATGTGGAAGAGACCAGACAGACTGCATTTCACGACTGCTTTGCGCGGCACACCCGGGACTTCGTGGAGTACAACGGATACTGGCTGCCGAACACGTTCACCAGCCACGGCGCGATCGAGGAATACTGGGCGGTGCGCGAACGGGCCGCCATCATGGATCTCTCGCCTCTGCGAAAGTACGAGGTGACAGGTCCTGATGCCGAGAAACTCTTGCAACTCTGCGTGACACGGAATGCCAAGAAGATCAGCGTCGGGCAGGTGAGCTATACCGCGATGTGCTACGAGCACGGCGGCATGATCGACGATGGCACGATCTATCGGCTGGGCGACAACAATTTTCGCTGGATCGGAGGCAACGACACCTCAGGTCTCTGGCTGAAGGAGCAGGCTCGGGAGCACGGGCTCAATGCCTGGGTTCGGCCCTCGACGGATCAGTTGCACAACGTAGCGGTTCAAGGACGGCATTCGCGAGACATTCTGGACAAGGTGTTCTGGGTGCCGCCCACCCAGCCAACGATACGGGAATTGCGTTGGTTCCGGCTTGCCGTCGCGCGGGTGGGTGGCTTCGATGGCGCCGCTGTTGTGATTTCACGAACCGGCTATTCCGGAGAACTGGGCTACGAAGTGTTTTGTCATCCCAAGGATGCCGTCGAGGTCTTCGACAAGATCTGGGAGGCCGGCAAGGAGTTCGGGTTGACTCCGCTTGGCCTTGCCGCGTTGGACATGATGCGGATCGAAGCTGGGCTGATCTTCGCAGGATCCGAATTCGACGACACGACGGATCCGTTCGAGGCCGGCATTGGATTCACCGTTCCTTTGGACACCAAGGAGGACGACTTCATCGGGCGCGATGCGCTTCTTGAGCGAAGGTCGCATCCGCACCGCAAGCTTGTCGGTCTTGACGTTGAGGGCGGCGTTGTGCCGTCACCGGGAGACCGTGTCATGGTCGGAAAGGCGCAGGTCGGAGAGATAACGAGTGCCACGAAGTCACCGGTGCTTGGAAAGACAATTGCGCTGGCTCGCGTTGCAAACGTTCATGCGACTGAAGGAAGCAAGATTGAAGTTGGCCAGCTTGACGGGCAGCAGAAGAGACTTCGGGCCATCGTCGTGCCATTTCCGCACTTTGATCCGGCCAAGCAACGCGTGCGCGGCAACTATGGCAATGCCTGAGATGCCCGCTGGGGACTCGAAACGGTTTTGCGCCGGGAAGTGCGGCCTCTCGTCATGCTTCCTTCCGCTTTCTTGTTGACCCGGCCTGCATTGGGTCGACGTCGCGCCGCGGTGCGCTTCGGCGCATTGGCGTTCAGCCCCAGATCGGCCGGACGACGAGGCGGGCCGGACTCGTGTTCCCGCTGTCTGGAAGGAACTCTGGCTGGCCGACCAGCGTGATTCCCTGCCAGCGCTCAAGAAGTTCAAGAAGCGCCGCGGCCATGTCCGTGCGGGCGACAAACTGGCCAAGGCAGTGATGTGCGCCAGCGCCGAAGCCGAAATGCGTCCTTTGCGGTTCGCGAATGTTGAAGTTTTCACCCGCTCCCGTTGCCGGGTCGGTGGCGGTCGCGTGCACAAAGACGTGGATGGTGGCTCCCTTCCGGATTTCGACGCCGTCATGTTCAAAGGTCTCCAGCGCCTCTCGCGTGGCCCAGGTTGTGGTCGGGTAGCGGCGGATCACCTCCTCGATCGCCTGGGGCGCCATTTCGCGATTCTGACGCAGCCAATGCCATTGGTCTGCGTGTTGCGCGAACAGATAGGCCGCGAATGCAAGTTGGGCACGCGTCGTGTCCACGCCGCCGAAGATCGAGATTACCACCAGGTCGATGAGCGCTTGCCTTTCTGCGAAGCCAGCGGCGTCGGCTTCCCTGACCAGACGTGCCACATATCCGGCTTTGTCCTGACCAAGTCTTGCCCGGGCGATCAATTCGGCGGCGAGTTCGCTGAGGCGGGTGCACGCGGCATTGACCGCTGCCTCGTGGCTTCGGGCATCGAGTCCCATCGCGAGTCCGAGCGTGCTGGCGTCCTTGGCAATTTCGTCGGCATCACCGTCGGGCAGAGCCAGAAGCGCGGTGATTGCACGACCCGCAAACGGTTCGCTGAAAGAGCCCACGAATTCGAACGCGTCCGTTTCTCGAAGGCGGTCTGCAAGGCCGGCGGCGATGTCGCGAAAGGCAGGTTCAAGCGACAGCACGAAGTCATTGGAAAGCGCGGCCTGTGCAATCCTGCGCAGGTTTCTGTGTTCGGCACCTTCGATCGAGATGAGGCTGGCCTTCCAGAATTCGGCAAATTTCCCGGAAATGCCGATGATGTCCGGCCAGGCGTGACTGCCCTGCCGGAGCCGCCGGTCGCGCAGGAGCTGCCCCGCCTGCCGGTGCCTGAGCACGGCGAGGCCGAATGGAGTTCTGGCACACCAGGCTTCGGAGCGCGCCTCCATGACATCGCGTGATTTGGTGGAAAACCCGGGCCTTGCGATGTCGATATAGGGGAGATTCACGTCAGCAGTCGAGCGTCCGCTCCCTTTCCCAGTCAGTCAGGTGACGGGAATAGCTGTTCCACTCATCCGTTTTCAGCTTCAGGTAGGCAGCCGTGAACTCCTTTCCGAGGGCGCGATTGAAGTCCGTGTCCGCCTCAAGAGCCCGCAGGGCATCCAGGAGATTCAGCGGCAGCTTGCCGGCGTTCCCGAGCTTCTCCGGTTCCGCGTAGGCATCGAAGTCCATGCGCTTTCCGGGGTTGGCCTTCTTCGCGATTCCAAGGCGGCCGGCAGCCAAAATGCCTGCCATCAGGAGATACGGGTTGGCCGCTCCATCGGCGAGCCGAAGCTCGATGCGCCCTGCATCGGGAATGCGAATCATGTGAGTCCGATTGTTGCCGCCATAGGAAATCGCGTTCGGCGACCACGTGGCTCCCGACGTCGTGGCCGGCGCGTTGATGCGCTTGTAGCTGTTGACTGTGGGATTGCCGAGCGCGGCAAGCGCCGGCGCGTGCTTCATCAGCCCGCCGATGAAATGATGGCACGTCTTGGACAGGCCCATTTCATCCTTCTTGTCGGCGAAGTGGTTCTTCTTTCCCGTTCTTGACCAGAGCGAAATGTGCGCGTGGCACCCGTTGCCCGTCAGGTGTGCAAATGGCTTCGGCATGAAAGTTGCGCGGAAGCCGTGCCGGGCGGCGACTTCCTTAACCATGAACTTGAAAAACACCGCCCTGTCGGCCGTTGTCAACGCCTCTGAATAGTCCCAGTTGATTTCGAACTGGCCGTTCGCATCCTCATGGTCGTTCTGGTAGGGCCCCCAGCCGAGTGTCTCCATGTGGCGGCAGACCTCGGCAATGACTTCGTAGCGACGCATCAGGGCGAGTTGGTCGTAGCAGGGCTTCTCCTGCGTGTCGCGAGGATCGGAAATGTCCGATCCGTCGGCGTCGATCAGGTGGAACTCCGGCTCGACTCCCGTCATCAGCACGTGGTTGTCGCTGGCGGCTTCCTTTGCCAGGGCCAGGAGCACGTTGCGAGGGGCTTGCGCGACCGGCGCGTCGTTGAGCCAGGGATTTCCCGCGACCCAGGCGATTTCCGGCTTCCACGGAAGCTGGATGACCGAGGTTGCATCCGGCATCACCATCATGTCCGGGTGGGCGGGTGTCATGTCCAGCCATGACGCAAAGCCCGCGAATCCCGCACCGGATTTCTGCATGTCGGCCACTGCGCTTGTCGGCACGAGCTTGGCCCGCTGCACGCCGAACAGGTCCGTGAAGTTGAAAAGGAAGAACTGGATCCGGTTCTTCTTGGCATAGTTGGCGAGGTTGGCTGCCATTGCTTTCGTCTCCCGTTTTCCTTGCTGCGTCGCGGTCACGCAAGTCGTTGTTCGAATGATTGCGGGCCGCCCAGGCTGGGCGGCCCGCATCCGTCTTGTTCGGACATCAGCCGTGGCCGGACTCGACGTCCTTGCCTTCCTGCATGCGCTTGTACGCGTCAAGCTCATGCCTTGAGCCGAGATACACCGCTCCGATGCAGACCAGCGCGGCGATAACCGTCCAGATCACCTCCCAGGAGGAATGGGCTCCCATGTAGAGGGCACCTTCAACGGCGTCCCAGTTTGCGATGTCATATCCCATGGATTCTACTCCTTGACCTGTTTTCAGCTTGTCGGGCTTGACGACATGTTGATGCCTTCTGGATAGGCCGAAACCGGCACCTTGGCCATGTCAAGGCCGGAAATCTCGGCTGCCTCGCCGACGCGGAGCAATCCGAACTGTTTCAGGATCCAGCTGACCACGTAACCGGGGACGAAGCCCAGAAGGAAGAAGACGATCGCTCCGACGACCTGGCCATAGATCGTGACCGTCGCGACGCCTTCACCCTGCAGCGCAGGAAGGCCGGTTGCCCAGACGCCGAACATGATCAGGCCAAAGAGGCCAATCGTGCCATGCACGGTGACCGCCCCGACAGCATCATCGATGCCGCGTCTCTCAAGCCACTTGGCGCACGGCTTGAGCAACGCACCGGAGGCCGCGCCCATGAGGAACGCGAGAGGTGGCCAGTAGACATCGAGGCCCGATGCGCAGCCGATGATTCCGGCCAGTGCACCGGACATCATCCAGAACGGATCGCGCGTCACCGCCCAGGCACCGATGATTCCGCCTGCAAATCCCATCAGGATGTTGAATGCCAGCGCACCGAGGGTCATGGGTGCGTTTCTGATATGGGGTAGGTTATTCCCGTTCTGTTCTTCCTTCATAC
>VYCX01000321.1:2975-4347 GCA_009843725.1 Boseongicola sp. SB0675_bin_26 | reverse complement strand
TCGAGTAGAAGCCGTACTCGTGTGCGCTGTACTCGTTCCACGCGGTCGGCGGCTGTTCCTCGACGAGCGTGATCTTCACAATGGACTTGATTGACTTGTAGCCGTATTTCCACGGCACGACGACCCGGATCGGCGCGCCGTTCTGGTTGGGCATCGGCTCATCGTACAGCCCGGTGGCCAGTATGGTCAGCGGGTGCATCGCCTCGTCAAGGCGCAGACCCTCCTTGTACGGCCACTCAATGACCGGGAAGCGGACCCCGCGCATTTCGTCGGGTCGCAGGGCGGTCTCGAAGGCCACGTATTTCGCCGAAGGCTGGACTCCGACACGGTCGAGAAGGTCTGCGAGCTCGAATCCGACCCAAGGCACGACCATGGCCCAGCGCTCGACACAGCGCAGGCGATAGATGCGCTCCTCGAGCGAGACGTCCTTCAGAATGTCTTCCAGCCCATAGGAGCCGGGCCGGTCAACGAGGCCGCCGATCTCGATCGTCCAGGGTTCGGTCGTCAGCTCTCCGGCATAGCGTGCCGGATCGCCCTTGTCGGTGCCGAACTCGTAGAAGTTGTTGTAGCTGGTGATCTCTTCCCAGGTGTTCAGCTCAAGTCCTTCGCCATATGCGGTCTTGCGAGCATCGAGACTCGCCGCCGCAGGCCCGGCAATCGAGCCGAGGGCCACTGCGCCGACGCCCGCCATCAGTTTCCGCCGGTTCAGCCACACGTCCTTGGGTGTCACGTCCGACCAGTTCAAGTCGCTCTTGTATCGTCCTGCCATGCTGTCCTCCGTTGCGGGTGTTTCAGAAAATGGCGGCTGATCGGCATTTGGGCAATCGGCTTCACGGATTCGTCATTCGCCGCGCGAATTCTTTCAATCCTGTCATGATGCGTCAGACCGCCGGCCTTCGCACGGCGAAGGCGTGTGCGAAATTCCATGCCTGTGCCGCCCGGTCACCATCATGCTCCCCTGGCACGCCCGTCGCTGCCGGGAAATGCCGGTTCAACAAAAGCTGCCCTGGCAGAACCAGCCCGGAGACCTGGCGGCGCCATGCGCAAAATAGAGCCACAACCGCTCCCCCGTACGTGTTGTCACCCGCCAGTAGTCCCTCACGCCGGTACGCCACTCGGGCTCGTCCAGCCACCATTCAGGCGCGACCCGCTCGGGTCCGAGAGCGGCACGGGTCTCGAATGCCCGCCCCCGCCAGTGGAAGGTCGCAGGCAGTTCCGGACCTTCCCCGGGCACGGTCACGATTTCCGGCCGCCAGAGTTCCAGCGGCCGGAGCGTGCGCGGCCGCGGCCATGCCTTGGCCGGCTCCGACCATGCGGCGTGAAGCACATTGAACGTCTTTTCGGGGATGTGGCTTTCAGCCGGATGCAGCCG
>VYCX01000321.1:0-2875 GCA_009843725.1 Boseongicola sp. SB0675_bin_26 | reverse complement strand
TCCAGCCTCTGCAGCAGGGAATGCCCGAAACGACGCCTGAGTCCCGCCCTCGGCTGACCCACCAGATCGCCGATCCGGCGCAACCCCAGCCGGTTCAGCCTCGCAACCATGTCTTCCTCGATGCGCAACGCGGCAACCGGCAGGTCGGCCAGTGCCGCCCAGACCTGTCCGGGTGGGACGATGCGTGCCCCGCATGAAGATGGCGCCATCGCTTCGGGCTTCGGACCACCCCGTTCCCAATGCCGCCGCCTGGCAGCCCGCGAGCGCGTCGCCCGCGCTTCCTGAGCGATGTCATCCCCTGAACGCGCGCCCGCCACCTCCTTGCCCGAGAACCGCGCAAGGGCCCAGGCCGCACCCACCGAATCCGCAATGCTCGCCCGCAACGTCAGTCCCAGCCCCGCACATTCGGTCTTCACCTGGTCCAGCAGGGTCGCTTCGCCTCCAAAGAGATGCGCGCACCCCGTGATGTCGGCCACAAGCGTCTCGGGCGGCTCCTCGGAAACCCAAGGGCTGAACTTTCCCGCCCAGCGACACAGCGCAGTCAGAACGTCATGGTCGACCTGCGGGTCCATGAGCCGCGTCTGAAGCGTGGAACACATGGCGTAGGCATCGCTCAATGGCTGACCGCGTCTCAACCCCGCCGCCTCAGCCTCGGCCGAAAGCGAAAACAGCACCTGCTTCTGCCCCTCCTGCCCCACGACCGCGAAAGGCATGCCAGGCATGCCAAGGCCTTGCCGCACCGAATGTTCGGCAGCAAGACGAGGAAACCAGAGCGACATGATCCGTCGCTGTCTCATGGATCGGACAACATCATGGCAGAACAAAAGTTCCCGTTTTGTTTCAAGCTATGCCAAACCCTGCCTGATGTCGAGTCCTTGCATCCAGACGCGATGACGCACCACCTCACGCAACAAAGCACTTTCGGGCTGCAGACTTCTGTGCCGAGATCGGCATCAAGAGCCCGAAATTACATTGATTTGGGAATTCTTATGCGCAAGTGACCATCAGGCCGCTCCCGCACTGATTTCACGGGTCGGTGAGGTCGGCAGCCCGAACGCCCCTCGCCGTGCAGACGCGCCGGTCCCGGACGCCTCGTGCTCCGGGGCGCGGCCACGCGCCACGCACCGGATGTTCCTTGCCGCGTTGATGTCGGCATGTGCCGCGTGCCCGCAGGCGGAAGTCGATCCGTTCCTCAAGTGCCGCGTTGCAGAGCTGCCGCTGGGCTTCGAGCGTGGTCTCCAGCCACTGCCAGTTGCCCCGCGTCTGCGGAAGCAGCCGGTAGACGACCTGCCTGTGCGTGTGAATCAGTGCCATGCGGTCGCTCCTGCGTGAGCGTCTGGGGACCGGGCGCATCCAGCGCCCGCCCACGCATCATGACCGGCCAGAACGAAACAGCGACATCTTTCCGGTCGATGGTCACTTAGGCATATCCCCATTGATTTCGCCTCGCTCGTCACGCAAGGTCGGCCCTGAAACGAACAGGGAGAGCCAAGGGATGCGCACAAAAGCCGCAATTGCCACCGCCGCCGGCAAGCCGCTGGAGATCATCGACGTCAATCTTGACGGACCGAAGGAGGGCGAGGTCCTGGTCGAGATAAGGGCCACGGGAATCTGCCACACAGACGAGTTCACGCTCTCCGGCGCCGATCCGGAAGGGCTCTTTCCGGCGATCCTTGGACACGAGGGTGCCGGCGTCGTGATCGAAGTTGGCAAAGGCGTCAACAGCGTCGAGCCCGGCGACCACGTCATCCCGCTCTACACGCCCGAATGCCGGGAATGCGAGTACTGCCTCCATCCCAGGACAAACCTCTGCCAGGCGATTCGCACGACTCAGGGCCAGGGCCTGATGCCGGACGGCACATCAAGGTTCTCAACGCTCGATGGCGACCCGATCCTGCACTACATGGGATGCTCGACATTTGCGAACCACACGGTGCTGCCCGAAATCGCTGTCGCCAAGGTCCGGAAGGACGCGCCCTTCGACAAGATCTGCTACATCGGCTGCGGCGTAACCACGGGCATTGGCGCCGTGATCAACACGGCGAAGGTCGAGGAAGGAAGCCGCGCCATCGTGTTCGGACTCGGCGGAATCGGGCTCAACGTCATCCAGGGCCTGCGGCTTGCAGGCGCCGATCAGATCGTCGGCGTCGATGTCAATGCCGGCAAGAAGTCCATGGCCGAAAGGTTCGGCATGACCGATTTCGTGAACCCGGACGAGGTGGACAGCGATCTCGTCGCCTTCCTGGTCAATCTCACGGGAGGCGGTGCGGACTACACGTTCGACGCCACCGGGAATGTCGACGTCATGCGGGCCGCCCTGGAATCAGCACACAAGGGCTGGGGCGAAAGCGTGATCATCGGCGTGGCGCCTGCCGGAGCCGAAATCGCAACGCGGCCCTTCCAGCTGGTGACCGGACGGGTCTGGCGCGGAACTGCATTTGGCGGCGCAAGAGGCCGGACCGACGTGCCGAAGATCGTTGACTGGTACATGGACGGCAAGATCGAGATCGATCCGATGATCACGCACACCCTGGGTCTCGACGACATCAACGAGGGGTTCGACCTCATGCATGCAGGCAAGTCGATCAGGTCGGTCGTGGTCTACTGACCCGACGGCGGCAGAGCCAAGTTGCATGCAGCCGGATGGTGCGGTGCCGCTCGTGGCATATGGGCTTGTGATTCGCCGCACCAGAAACGACATTCCACAAATGCACTCGAAGGAACGACAATGACGTCCGGCGAAAAAAGCGACCGCAAGGATCGTGACGACTCCACGCGCGACAGGGTTTCAGAGCTCTTCTTCAAGTCACGCAATGTCCTGATCACCGGCGAGATCAACGACGGACTGGCAAACCGGGTCGCGACCCGGTTTGCC
>VYCX01000384.1 GCA_009843725.1 Boseongicola sp. SB0675_bin_26 | reverse complement strand
GGTCGAGGTCGGGAGCGACCGCGTTTCCGAACTCACCCCGCAACGACTCGTTGACCTCATGTGGCCGGGGCCTTGAAAGGGAGTCCTGGACGACAGCAGGGAATGCCGGACCTGTGGGAGGTCGACGGCACGGCGGGGAAATCCGTCGGTTTATCGTTCCGCCCCCTCACGGACCGCCATTGCAAGGGCGAAAGGAGTGCCGCCGGTCCGCGCAGTGATGTGCGCCAGTTTTGGTCTTGGGACTCCTCGCGGCGAAGTGAAAAAGACACCGTCTCGAAGGTCGTTCCCAAGGTGCGTCTCCTAAAACACCGGCACCTGATGGTCCGCGTAATAGGGCGTGTCCGGCGGTGGAAGCACCTTGACCACCTTTTGGGCGGCCTTGTCGACATGCACTTCGACAAGCGGTGTCTTGTTGAACGCATGCCGAATGATGTCGCGACCTTTCGGGGTTGGCACGTGGCCAACAACGGCTTGGGTGAAGATCACCTTGTATGACGTGCCGTCGTGATCGCGTGGGACCGAATGGCTGAACACCTGTCCCGGAGGGAGATACATCGGGATCTCGGACACGTACATGTCCCGTGGCAAGACATAGCCGAGGACCGGCGCCCCTTCGGCCAGACCGGACATGGCGGCCTGAACGTCTGGTGCAGTCTTCGCGATCGCAACGATGCTTGCCAATTCAGCTTCGTTCGCCTCGGCAACCGCGAGATAGACGCCTTCGGGTGTGTTGTGCGCATACAGGCTGGAGATGGCATGCTTCCGAAGACCGAAGGCAGCCGATGTTGCCAGTCCGAGCACAGCGATGAATGACAGCCCCCATCCGGCGAGCAGCGCCGGAGCAGATGCGCCGAAGTCGATCCGGAAACCGGGCAGCCATCCTTTCGGCAGGAACATCCCGGTCTCGCGCATGTAGGCATCGTAGCCATCATGCTGTGCAAGGCAGATTCGCTCCTCCACCTTGGCAAGCGCAATGTAACTGAAGACCAGGATCACGGTAAGGATCAACACGAGAAAGCGCGGCCAAACCAGCAACAGCCCGACGCTTGCAACGATGAGAGCGAGGTATTGCGGGTGGCGGACCCTGCGGTAGAGACCGACCGTCACCGCGGATCTCCGCAACAGCTTGGCGCGGTAGACCTGGAATGCGCCTAGAGCGAAGGCGGCCAGGCCACAGAAGAACATGGCAACGCCCATTGGCTCGAGAATCGCGATGAGAGGCGAACTCGTCGCCTCAACCGCATGGGGCAAGAAGAACTGGACGGTCCAATTTGTCGGGCCGGTCGATTGAAGGACGTCGAGCCCGGGACCGTAGACCGCATAGAAGTACGCCGCGAACGGGGAGGCCATGTAGAAGAATTCAAAGGCGATCAAGACGTAGAACGCGGCACTTGCCCAAAATGCGCGTCGTGCGACCTTTGCGGTGTCGGTGGACTTCCGGACTTCATCCATCGGCTCAACTCCCTGGCAAACTGATTCGGCTCAATTTAAGAGACTTAGAGTCTCTTAAATGTGTTCCTAGGCGACAATCAAGTGGTTCCGGCACGCAAATTGCAGAAGGCGTTGAAGAAGGCTTTCAAAGAGGACGCGGCTTGGCGATTTGCCGTCAGATTGCGACTGGACCCTACGTTTCGTCGATTTTGGCTGCGCGCACGGACCAAGCAGCGGAATTGTGACAGGGCAGGCTGAATTGTGCACATCGGCGCACGGATTCATGCGTCCCAATCACGCCGAGCAAGCGCCGGTGTGGGGAGGAAGCCCCTGTTTCACTGCGCAATGGTTCGATGGTGGCGGCAGTGCCGGGTTGATTCACGCTGGCTCTTCGTGTCGCATACGATGCTGCATCCAATGCCATCGATCACCCTTCCAGCCTTGCGCCCGCCGACCTCGGCGATTCGTGTTGCGGCGAAGTTCGCGAATTCTCTGCTCACCAGGGAGTTCGGACAAAATTGATGGAAGCGATCGCTGACCTGCACGGAGCCAGGTCATTCGTGTCCCGTTTGCAATATCAGAACATGTTTTCGATAAATCTCCGCCGTGTCCCCGAGTCGACAACTTCCGATTGGACAACTTCCAGACGCAAAGCGGAAATCTGGCGGAGCAGGTGCGGCGCGAGGGAACGCGTGCCACGGACTTTCTTCCGCGAGTCCGTCGGGCTTGAGACACCGATGAACCGGCGAACCACGAAGGCGCGGTGGAAGTGGATGAGACCCTGGAAGGCGGCAAGCAAAGGGAATTATATACTTGACGGAATGCCGATGAATCCCTATATTTGAATCATCCAAACGACGGAGATTCGAAAATGGCGACGGCACCCGGCAAATCCTTCCGCAAGGGACTGACAATCCTCGAACTGACAGACATGTTCCCCACGGAAGAGTCGGCTCGCGAATGGTTTGAAGGCATTATCTGGGCCAAGGGACGGCACTGCCCGCATTGCGGGTCCTGCAACACGGTCGAGAACGGCGGAAGGTCGGAAGCCCGCCCCTATCACTGCAAGGATTGCCACCAGCATTTCAGCGTTCGCCTTGGCACCATATTGGAAGGTTCGCCGCTGCCGTTTCGCAAGTGGGTTTTGGCGATCTACCTTCACATGACCAGCCTCAAGGGCGTGTCGTCCATGAAGCTGCACCGTGACATCGGCGTCACGCAGAAAACCGCTTGGTTCATGCTCCAGCGCATCCGCGAAGCCTTCAAGCGTGACGACGACGATGAACCCCCGATGGGCGGGCCGGTCGAAGTGGACGAGACTTTCGTTGGCGGCAGGCGGCGCAACATGTCGAACGCGAAGCGCAAGGAAGCCGAGGGCCGCGGCCCAGTCGACATGACCGCCGTCGTGGGCGCGAAGTGCCGGACGAGCAACACCGTTGCGGCGAAGGTCGTCCAATCCACCGACAAGCCGACGCTGCAAGGCTTCATCGCCGACCATGCCGCGAAGGATGCCAAGGTCTACACCGACGACCACGGCGCGTATTCGGGAATGCCGTTCGACCATGAGGCGGTGAACCACAGCGCCGCAGAGTATGTGCGCGACATGGCGCACACCAACGGGATCGAATCCTTCTGGGCCGTGCTCAAGCGTGCGCACAAGGGCGTCTATCACAAGTTCAGCGTCAAGCACCTTCAGCGCTACGTGACCGACTTCGCAGGACGGCACAACGTCCGCACGAAGGACACGCTTTCGCAGATGGAGCACATCGTGGCCGGAATGGTCGGTAAGCGGCTGACCTACAAGGCACTCAAGGCCGACAACGGGTTGCCAAGCGGGGCGAGGTCATGAACGCGGCCAACTGGTCTAACCGCACCCTCTGGACGGGCGACAATCTGGACATAATGCGGGGCATGAACTCGGAGTCGGTGGACCTGATCTACCTTGATCCGCCGTTCAACTCCAACCGCGACTATGCGGCCCCCATAGGATCGGAAGCGGCTGGCGCGGCTTTCAAGGATACATGGACGCTGAGCGACGTTGATGAAGCTTGGCATGGCGAGATAGCAGACCGCCAGCCCGCGCTCTACGCGATCCTGGACGCCGCTGGCATGGCCCACGGCAAAGGCATGAAGTCGTACCTGATCATGATGGCCGTGCGGCTCTTGGAAATGCAAAGGCTGCTAAAGGCGACGGGATCGATCTACCTGCATTGCGACCCGACAGCGTCTCACTATCTCAAGATGCTCATGGACTCGATTTTCGGTGGACGGAATTTCAGGAATGACATTTCATGGAAACGAAAGGCGGGGCGTGGAGAAACACAGAATGTGGCCGTGCGTTTCGGAGTAACGTCTGACGTTCTCTTGTTTTATGCAAAATCACCCGTAACGACACTCAATCGTCAATATCGGGAGAGCGATCCGGCATACATCAAATCCAAGTTCAACAAGGTGAATGAACAAGGGCGGCGCTATCAACTCGACAATCTCACAAGCCCGTCACCCCGCCCAAATCTAATGTACGAATACAAGGGATATCAGCCGCCGAAAAACGGTTGGGCAGTTTCTCGTGAACGCATGGAACAGATGGATCGGGAAGGCAGGATTCACTTTCCAGATGACAAATCCAAGCGCCTACGGAGAATCCGATATCTTGACGAGTTGCCGGGGGAGACAGTCGATTCACTTTGGGATGACATAGCTCCGATCAATTCACGCGCCCAAGAACGCCTTGGCTACCCGACACAGAAGCCAATCGCCTTGCTAGACCGGATTATTCGAGCATCCAGCAACGAAAACGACGTGGTGCTAGATCCGTTTTGCGGATGCGCGACCGCACTTGTGGCCGCCGACAGGCTTGATCGGCAATGGGCGGGCATCGACCTTTCCCCGCTTGCCGCAAGGCTTGTCCTGAAGCGGCTGAGGGATGACAGGGGGCCACTGTTCGACGTTGTGGCTC
>VYCX01000507.1 GCA_009843725.1 Boseongicola sp. SB0675_bin_26 | reverse complement strand
ACTCATCGCGTCCGCGTTGGAGAAGCCGACCGTATAGCCCACTGGCGACTTGGGGATGTCCCATGTTTCAACAACCGGAATGCCGGCACTCTTGAGCAACCGTCTTGCGCGATCGGTATGGCGACCCCCGGTCACCACCATTGCTTCGGGCCGCCGCCTCAGGAGTTGTTCAATCAGGCGCTCCTCCTCGTCCACGTCATAGTTCGTGTAACCGAGCAACACCTGCAGCCCGGCCGCCTGCAGGACTTCGTTGAGGCCACGCACGGTGTCAGCGAAGTTCGAATTGTTCAGCGAGGGAATGGTAATTGCGACGAATCCGGTTCGTTGCGATCGCAGATTGGATGCAGTGCTGTCGAAGACATAGCCCATTTCCTCGGCGATCTGCAGAATCTTCTTACGAGTCACCTCGCCGACCGAAGTGTCCCTCCGGAACGCCCGAGACACGGTCATCGGGGAAACACCGACGGCTCTCGCGATGTCCGCCATTTTCGGTGGCTTCTGCAAAATGCTTCCCCGATCTTTATCGCTAACATTCCGTTTTCGGGGATGGCCGACCACATTGCAAGCATCTCGTTGCGCTCTCGACCAAATCCCATGAAATGCGAAACTGTGTGCTTTGGCGCGAAACTGTTGAATCAAAACCGTAAGTTGCACTTGCGCCTGCGACGCCAACCAATCGTCACGGGATCGCTGCCTTTCTCGGCGGCACTGGCAGAAAGGTCGTGCTTCCTACGGAGTTGGAGTCGAACGGACCGAATTTGTTGAAGCAGCTCAACACGCTCTCGAGGTACGCTATCGTCTCGTATGCGGCGCGTTGTCCGCCCAGAAAGAAAGCAAATGCCGGACGAGAGTTTGCGTCGAAACACTTCCGCTGGCAAAATTGGCATCATGGGAGGCTCGATCACGAAGCCATCCAGATTCCACGTGCCATCGAATACCGAACGCTGGTTGCAGTTTGCTCCAGTCGCTGACGTCCGGTTCGCGCTTGGAACCCTTCAGGTCTGTGTCGTCAATTGGACGAGCCGATGGAATGAACGAGTCGGGATCGGCCCTTGGACTGCTTGGACCCTACTGCCGCGGTGCTCGCGGCACTGGAGTTAAGCAAGGAACAATGATGGAGGATGTGGCCGTCGAAGTGTTTGTCGAAGATCTTCCCGGTCACATTCCTGGACCGATGCCGCGTTTGGTCGACGAATGCCATCCAAGGGTGGGCGTCTCTGCTCGTGGTGACGCGGATCACGGGACGTTCCTGAACACGTTCCACGCAACTTCTGTCGAAAACTGCCTGCGCCTTGCGCTGTTCGGGAGGTGGATCCAGACCAGTATCAGCCGGTTGAACGCATCGGTGCAAAGCGCATCAGTCATGTCACCTCAATTGCCGCAAAAGAGGGGCGCGATGCGCATGATCATTGAAACAGCTCCTTGTCGGGACCCTTGAAGAACTCCATCAGCGCGGCCTGATCCTCTCCCCCCAGCCCCGCCGCGGTGAGCATCCGATGTATTTCTGCGCAGGTAGCGGTGAGCGGCATTGCCGTATTTGTCTGCCGTGCGAGATCCTGAGCGCCATCGAGGTCCTTTACCATGTTGGCTATGCGCCCTGTGCGGCGGTAGTCCTTGACGGCAAAGCGAGGCATGTACTCCTGCAAGAGCACGCTGTCGGCCCGTCCCCCTTTCAGCGCCTTCGGAACTTTCGACACGTCGATGCCTGCGTCGGTCGCAAGTTGAGTAGCCTCGGCGATGGCCATGAAGCCCAATCCGCACAAGACCTGATTGACAAGTTTGGTGGTCTGACCGGCGCCGGACGGACCCATATGGGTGCAGGTGGACGAAAGGTGTTTCAGGACATTTTGTGCCTCTTCGACGTCGGCAACCTCGCCGCCTGCCATTAGCGTGAGCTCGCCAGTCAGCGCCTTCTGCGGGCCGCCGGATAGCGGGCTGTCGACCCAGCGCAGGTTCATTTCGGCAGCCCTTGCTGCCAAGGCCTTCGTGGCCCGGGGATCGATCGAGGACATGTCGATGATCAGTGTGCCGGGCTTGGCGCCTTCTGCGACGCCGTCCGGGCCAAACACGGCGGTGTCGACAAATTGCGGAGAATTGAGGCTGGTGACTACATAGTTGCTCACCGAGGCGGCCTCTGCCGCCGAGCCCGCCGGGCAAGCGCCCCTGGCGACCAGCGCCCGAACCCTTTCGGCATCGAGATCGAACACGGTCAGTATGTTGCCGGTGTCGGCAAGCCGAGTGCCGATGGCACCACCCATAGCACCCGCACCAATCAGTGCAATTCTCTGTGTCACGACCTTCTCTCCCTGATTTTCGCCACCAGCGCGTCAACCAGCTTGTCAAACGGCTGGTCTATGTCTGCGGTGATCGCCGTCTCATCCAGACCCGGTGGCTCGAGCGTGGCCAATTGGCTTTCGAGCAGCGAAACGGGCATGAAATGGCCCGAACGGTTCGCCATGCGCTCGGACAGCGTTTCTGTGCTGCCCTCCAGATGCAGGAAACAGAGCGGCTCTGCCGCATTGTCGCGGATAATGTCGCGATAGGCACGTTTCAGCGCGGAGCATCCGATGACGACGGGCCCGTCAAATTCTGCGAGCCGTTGGCCGACCCGGACCAGCCATGGTGCACGGTCGACGTCAGTCAGCGGCTCCCCACGCGACATCTTCGTGATATTCTCAGTCGGGTGCAGGTCGTCGCCATCAATGTAGCTGATGCCCAGTCTTTCGGCGACGGCAGCGCCGACCGTGCTCTTGCCGCAGCCTGACACCCCCATGACCACGAACTGGCGGGCTAGAGGCACGCCGTTATTCCGCCGTCGACAAAAAGAGTGTGGCCATTGACGAAACTGGAAGCGTCGGATGACAGGAACACGGCCGCACCGACCAGCTCCTCGACCTTGCCCCAACGGCCCGCGGGTGTGCGGTTCCTCAGCCAGTCGGAAAACTCCGGATCGCTCACCAAGGCTGCGTTGAGGGGTGTGTCAAAATAGCCCGGTGCAATGGCGTTGCAGTTGAGCCCATGCTTCGCCCAGTCCGTCGCCATTCCCTTCGTCAGGTTGGCTACCGCCCCTTTCGTGGCGGTGTACGGCGCGATGCCCGGACGGGCCAATGCAGTCTGCACGCTGGCGATGTTGATGATGTGCCCAGCGCCGCGTCCGATCATATGTCGTGCGCAAGCTTGCCCAACATTGAATGCGGTCGCGATATTGTTGCGCAAGAGCATCTCGAACTTGTCTGCGGGGAAGTCCTCCAGTGGAGTGCGGTGCTGCATCCCGGCATTGTTGATCAGGATGTGAACGGGACCATTGCTGCTTTCATAGCGGTTGATCGCCGTTCTGACCGCGTCACTGTCGGTGGCGTCGAAGGCCAGTTCGTGGACATGTGCGGCGCCTGCCTGCAGCGTGGCCGCAGCCTTGGACAACTTTGCCGTGTCGCGCCCGTTTAGCACGATTGTCGCACCGAATTCGGCCAGCCCCTTTGCCAAGGCGAAGCCGATTCCCTGCGAGGATCCGGTAATGAGCGCGGTCTTCCCGTCGAGGTCGAACATCGCTGCGCCAGTGGTCATGATCGGCTTCCTATCTTTTGACTCGACAAGACGTGTCTTCTCCGTCTATGTTATCGATAACACGCCTGTCAACATGAGAAGCGAAATGCCGAAGCCGGAAATCCTCCAGGTTGGCCCTTATCCGGACTGGGATCAGGTTCCATTGGATCAAGCCTATACAATGCACAGGTACTTCAAGATGGCTGCCCCGGCATCATTTCTGATTGAGTGCGGTCGTGCAATACGTGGCATCGCGACGCGGGGTGAATTGGGTGCGGACCGAAGGATGATAGATGCCTGTCCGAATCTCGAGATCATTTCTGTCTACGGCGTAGGCTACGATGCGGTCGATCTCGATGCCTGCCGGGAACGCAACGTGAGGGTGACCAACACTCCGGATGTCCTGACCCGCGACGTTGCCGATCTGGGTGTTGCAATGATGCTGTGTCAGGCGCGCGGCATGATCGGAGCCGACGCATGGGTGCGCGGCGGGGACTGGGCACGGGAGGGCCTCTACCCGCTGAAACGTCGAGTTCATGAAGCCAAGGCAGGAATCTTGGGGCTTGGGCGCATCGGCCGAGAAGTTGCACGCAGACTGGCCGGATTCGACATGGAAATCGCCTATTCCGACATCGCGCCAAAGGACTGTACGCAAGACTGGGCATTCATTGCCGATCCAGTTGAATTGGCACGCCACTCCGATTACCTGTTCGTGACGCTAGCCGCTTCGGAAGAGACCCGCCAATTCGTGGGTCGCGAGATGATCGAGGCAGTCGGTCCTGAAGGCATGGTGATCAACGTCAGCAGGGCATCCAACATCGACGAAGCTGCACTGCTAGATGCGCTGGAA
>VYCX01000147.1 GCA_009843725.1 Boseongicola sp. SB0675_bin_26 | reverse complement strand
CGTCGCGCCGCCATTTCCGGGACACGGTCTGTCGCGGACGGGACTACTACACGCCTTACCGTGCCCTGCTGCCCAAAGGCATTGACAACCTGATCGTGGCAGGCCGCCACTACTCGGTCGAAAGCGAAGCCCAGAAGCTCTCGCGCGAAATCCCGCCCTGCATGGCACAAGGCGAGGTCGCAGGGATCGCCGCTGCGCTGGCGATCAAGGGAGACACACCGCTGCGACGCGTGAACCATCGCGACATCCAGAAGAAGATGCGGGCCCAAGGCGCCGACCCGGGCGACATCCCTTCCCCAAACGCGTTGATCGAAGAACCAATGGTGGCACAATGAAATCCCTGCCAGATCCAACCGCGCCCCTCCTTCCCTTGAGCGGCGTGCGCGTCATTGACTTCACCCAAGTGATGCTTGGCCCGTGCGCAACCCAGATGCTGGGCGACTTCGGCGCTGACGTGATCAAGATCGAACGCCAGGGCTCGGGAGACCTTTCGCGCCAGTTCTTCGGCGGCGTGTCGAAGGAAGACCAGAACAACGTTGTCTTCGGCTCGCTCAACCGCAACAAGCGATCGGTCGTGATCGACATGAAGTCCGACGCGGGGCGGAAGGCAATCCGCAAGCTCGTGCAGACCGCGGACGTTGTCGTCGACAACTTCCGGGCCGGGGTCATGGAAAGGCTCGGCCTCGGCTACGAGACTCTCAGCGCAATCAACCCGGGCATCATCTGCGCTTCCGGGACAGGATTCGGCCCGGCTGGCCCGTACGCCCACAAAGGCGGACAGGACGTGCTCGCCCAGGCATTGACCGGCGTGATGGAAAAGACCTCGGACCCTTCGGTGCCGCGTTCGATCTATCCCACTACGCTGTGTGACTACACAGCCGGGATGCACCTAGTCCAAGGCGTGCTGGCCGCGCTTCTTCAGCGAGAACGGACCGGTCGCGGCCAGAAGGTCCAGGTCTCGCTCTACGACAGCATGATCGCGATGCAGATGCAGGAAGCGGCGCAATGGAACGCGCACGGCGAAGTCCTGAACTGGGCCGCAATGCCTCTGACAGGCCTGTTTGAAACGACGGACGGAGCGCTCGTCATCGTTGGCGCATTCAAGGCAAATCCATTGCAGGACCTGTGCAGCGCGCTGGGCATCGAAGACCTTTCCCTGGAATATCCGGACCTGGCAAGCCACAGGAAAGCGAAGGCGATTCTCCACGGGCGCTTCCAGACGGCCCTGGCAACGAACACGACGGAGCATTGGCTGGGCAGGCTTGAGGAACGTGACCTGCTCTGCGCACCTGTGCGTGACCTCGGGGCCGCGCTGAAGGATCCGCAAACCGCAATCAACGAGATGCTGGTCACCATCCAGACGCGCTGCCATGGGCCGGTGAACTTCGTGGGATCGCCCGTGCACCTGAGTGACGCTCCCTTGATCGTTCGACACAAGCCCCCCCTCCTTGGAGAGCACACGGACGACGTTCTGGAAGAGCTGACGGCGATTGCTCCTGCGAGGGAACCTGCCCAGTGACCATTGAACTGGACATTTCCGGCCATGTCGCCCGAGTGACAATCGATCGCCAGGAGCGCCTGAACGCGATTGACCGGGCTGCGGCGGACCGGCTTGCCGCGATCTGGGACGAGATCGAAAGGAATTCCGACATCCGTTGCGTCGTGTTGACCGGTGCCGGCGACAAGGCCTTCTCCGCTGGAGCCGACCTCAAGGATGCCGACGGACCAAGCGGTGTGGCCTATTGGCGGCAGACCATCGAAGACCAGTTCCGTGACATCTCGCTGAGAGCATCGATGTCCGTGCCAGTGATCGCTCGCGTCAACGGCCTCGCTTTGGGCGGCGGCTTCGAGATGGCGCTCGGATGCGACATCGTGATTGCGTCTGAGACGGCTTCGTTTGCATTGCCGGAGGCGAAGGTCGGGCGCGTACCCCTCGATGGCGGCATGGTAATGCTGCCTCGGGTCCTGCCCCGCAACATTGCATTGGGGATGATGTTGACCGGTCGGCGCGCTTCGGCACGGGAACTGGCCGTCCACGGAGTGGTGAATGCCGTCGTTCCTCCTGAAGACCTGGACGCCGAAACCGGGCGTTGGGTTGCAGATGTCCTCTCCTGCGCGCCGCTGAGCGTAAGGGCGATCAAGGCCGTGGCCCGCCGGACGGCACATTTGCCGGTCCACGAAGCCTACGCACGTCACAGCGACGAATTGCTGGATGCACTTTCGTCGGAGGATGCCGTCGAGGGCGTGGTGGCGTTTCGGGAGAAGCGGACCCCGGTCTGGCGCGGAAGGTAGGAAATGACGCTTGTAATCCTATCCCCTTGCATCGACGTGAAGGACGGGACATGCACGGAAGTTTGCCCGGTCGACTGCATCTACGAAGGCGAGCGGATGTTCTATATCCATCCCACCGAATGCATCGAATGCAGCCTGTGCGAAAGCATCTGCCCGGTTGACGCGATTCGATACGATGACGAGGTCTCGCCGGCGGATGCGCAGTTTCTCAAGCTCAACGGCGATCCCTTCCGCAATGCGGAGGGCGGACTGGACCAGCCTGGCGGCTGGTCACGAAGCGACGCGCCGCTAAAGGACCCTGCAGCAATTCGGGACTTTCCGGCAGCTGGCCAAGTGCCGCCGAGAGCGTCCCGATGAGAAGAGTTCCGCCGCAGGTCAGACGCAAATTGACCGCCGTCATATGCCGGCCAAGAAGTCGGCTTGACTCGCCAACTCCCTCGCCTCTCGCGTGCGGCAAGGACCTTTGCGGCGGACAAGGAGGCGAGTCTGCCGGCACCATCGCTGCGGAAATTCGATAGCAGCCGGCAAGTTCAGGAGATAGCTCAGGATGGCGGATTCGCAGATTTGGCACACCCGGTTCATGGGATTGTGCGATCATGTTTCCAAATGGTCGGAAGATCCCCATTTCCGTGTCGGTTGCGTCATCGTCAACGCCAGGCATGTAGTCCTGTCGACGGGCTACAACGGGTTTCCGCGCGGCGTGCAGGGCCACCACCCAAGTCGATTCGACAGGGAGACCGGCGAGAAGTTCTTCTGGTTCGAACACGCTGAGCGCAATGCAATCTACAATGCCGCAAGTGTCGGTGTTTCCTTGTCCGAAGCCACCCTGTACGTGAACCGTTTTCCGTGCGCGGACTGCAGCCGCGCGATCATCCAAGCCGACATTGGCACACTGGTCTGCCCGCCGATTCCGGATGTTGATGGCGCCTTGGACGAGAGTTTCCGGGCAGGAGCGACAATGCTGGAGGAAGCGGGGTTGCCTGTAACGATCTTCTCTCAAGCGACAGGCGAAAGGTAGTTCCCGCTGGGCGGGCATCGCCGTCCACCGCGAATCAGGCGAGGAGACCACGCGCCTCACCTTTCGCAGCCGTGAACCGCACCGAGTCAGCACGAGGCCAAATCAACACTTGCAAAGCGACAAGTTCACGGCTTTGCTTGGTGGCCGACAGGAAACCTCCGGCCTTACGCCGCATCGGGACGGAGGCGTGCGGAACCAACCGCAGGAACAGAAAGCGGTATCGGACATGCGATGCGCGAGATCGTGTTTCTCCTGAACGGAGAGCGGGTGGAACTGAATGGCGTCCCCGCGACCCGCACCCTGCTTGACTGGCTTCGCGAAGGCTGCGGCCTGACCGGCACGAAGGAAGGCTGCAACGAGGGTGATTGCGGAGCCTGCACGGTCATGGTGTCCGACGGGTCCGGCACCAGAACCCTCAATGCCTGCATTCTGTTTCTGCCACAGCTTCACGGCAAGGCCGTGCGCACCGTGGAAGGCGTTTCCGGGCCGGGCGGAACGCTGCATCCGGTCCAGAAGGCCATGATCAGGCACCATGGATCGCAATGCGGCTTCTGCACGCCCGGATTCGTTGTCTCGATGGCCTGCGCACACAGGAACGGGAGGCACGACTTCGACGTCCAGCTCGCCGGCAACCTCTGCCGTTGCACCGGCTATGCTCCCATTGTGCGTGCCGCCGAGGAAGCGGCATCGGAACCCGTCCCGGACTGGATCGCCGAAGACTGCGCGCTGTCTGCGGCTGTCGCGACGGGATCCGAAAGCGGCGCATCCTGCATGGCACCTGAAAGCGCGGACGAACTGGCAACCCTGTATGCCGCGCATCCCGATGCCGTGCTCGTTGCCGGCGCAACCGATGTCGGGCTTACCGTCACCAAGGCGCTGCAGGAACCCGACAGGCTCCTCTTTCTCGGCGGCGTCCAGGATCTCAAGTTCATTGACGTCGGCCCGAAGGCGGTCCGCATCGGAGCCATGGCCACGTTCGCGGCGGTGGGCGACATGATCGGCGACCTGCACCCCGGACTTGGCGAGCTGATCCGGCGCTTCGGCTCGGTGCAGGTCCGCAATGCCGCAACCATCGGCGGCAACATCGC
>VYCX01000067.1 GCA_009843725.1 Boseongicola sp. SB0675_bin_26 | reverse complement strand
GCGGGCGAAGGCCCCGACGTCGTGCAGCTCTTCTACGGCTGGTTGAACGACTACGTGGCCGCCGAACTGATCCAGCCGCTTCCCAACGACGCCTTTCCGCCGTCGATGATCGAGGATGAGTTCTTCCCGATGGTCGGCGCCATGCGTGAAGGCGACAGCTACTGGGCTCTGCCAACCGCCGTCCGCTCGCTCGCCCTGTTTTACAACAAGACCCTGTTTGACGAGGCCGGGATCAGCGGCCCGCCGGAGACGCTGGATGAGCTCATTGAAACCGCGAAGATGCTGACGAAGACGGATGCTGCGGACAATCTCACGCAGGTCGGCATTACGGCGGGCATGAACGCTCAGGACCATCACTGGTTCCGGGAAGTCCTGGTACGCCAGTTCGGTGGCGAGCCCTACCTCGATGACTACAGGACCGTCAACTACAACTCGGATGCCGGGATGGCGGCGGCCGCGTTCTACACCGGGCTCGTGAACGAGCACAAAGTGTCCGCTTTCGGATTCATGGACGAGCCCCAAGCCGCCTTCAAGGCCGGTCGTGCAGGCATGCACATCGACGGTTCGTTCCGCATCGGCTCGCTGAACAAGACGCGCGGCCTCAAGTGGGGCGTCACGGAATTGCCCGCGAATTCCGACGGCATGCGTTCGAACTACTCGTCCTACTGGGTGAACGCCA
The DNA here is from genome assembly GCA_009843725.1 of Boseongicola sp. SB0675_bin_26. Lineage (GTDB taxonomy): Bacteria > Pseudomonadota > Alphaproteobacteria > Rhodobacterales > Rhodobacteraceae > JAJEFO01. Next base: position 3,745 of record VYCX01000067.1, on the reverse strand, counting down.
TAACGACGAAGGCGGAGGGCGAGAAATACGATGCCGCCGTGAAGTTCATGCAATACGTGACGTCGGACGAGGCCATGCAGATCTGGCTCGACGTCGTTGGCGAACTGCCTGCGAAACCCTCGGTCGGCCTGACCGAAGCCAATGCGAACGACGAGGTTTTCGGGCCCTTCATCCGCGGCCTTGCCTACGCGAACACGACAAAGTTCGCCAATGAAAGCGCGCAGCGGCAGATCCTGATCGACATGGTTCAGCGCATCGACATCGAAGGCCAGGCAGTGGCAGACAGCATTGCCATCGCGGCCGAGGCCGAGCAGGAACTGCTGAACGAATACTACAACTAGATTCAGGCGAGTCCCGGACAACGTCCGGGGCTCGCAATTCGCGCTCGGAACCCCTGACCAGGACTTCCTACCTGCGAGCGTACGAGAATGTACCACAGGCTCTCAATCCGGCAAAAGCAGATCGTCTGGGCGTGGGCATTCCTTGCCGTGCCCATCGTGTTCTACGTGGTGATCCGGTTCTATCCCACGGCGAACGCCATGGTCATTTCATTCCAGAACTGGAACCTGCTCGGCGACCGGACCTGGGCCGGCTGGGCAAACTACGCGAAACTCTGGAACGATCCCGTCTTCTGGAAGGTCTTTCGCAACACCTTCGTTTACCTGCTGATCGGCACCCCGGTCAGCCTGGTGATCTCCTTCGCGATCGCCTATCACCTCGACAGGTTGCGCTTCATGCACGGGTTCCTCAGGATGCTCTATTTCCTGCCGTTCATGACGACGGCCGTGGCGATGGCCTGGGTCTGGCGCTGGTTCTACCAGCCGGTTCCGATCGGGCTCTTCAACAATGTCCTTGCCACGGCAGGAATTCCCCAGGTGGAATTCCTGCGCTCGACGACGCTTGCGCTTCCGGCCATCCTGGCACCGGCCGTCTGGGCCGGGCTCGGATTCCAGATCATCATATTCATGGCGGGTCTGCGGGCCATCCCGCGAAGCTACTACGAGGCCGCGCGGATCGACGGCGTGTCGAACTGGACGATTCTCTGGGAAATCACTCTTCCCCTCTTGAAGCCCACGATCGTGTTTATCGTGGTCTTCTCCTCGATCGGCTACCTGAGGATTTTCGATCACGTTTTCAACATGACCACCAATGACCCGGGTGGTCCGCTCAACTCGACGAAACCGCTCGTTCTGATGATTTACCAAAGCGCGTTCACCGACTTCAACATGGGTTACGCCGCAGCGCAGACCGTCGTGCTGTTCCTGATCCTCCTGATCGTCAGCCTCGTGCAGCTGCGCATACTCAGGGACAATTGACGTGGGCAGTTCCGTCGCGGAAATCAGGGCAAGCTCGAAGTCCCTCCTGGCCTCCGAGACGTCCCGGAAATCGGCCAGCACCGGGCAGGTCATCCGCTGGCTGGTTCTCTTCACTGGCGGCGTCCTGATGGTGATGCCGATCGCGTACATGATCTCGACATCGCTGAAATGGCCGCACGAGATCTACAACCTGGCCCTCGTGCCCAACGAACCGCACCTGGAAAACTATACCTACGTGCTGGAGGACGGCAGGTTCTACGGTTGGTTCGTCAACTCGCTGGTCATCGCCACGATAACCACGATCTCCAATATCCTGTTCGACAGCCTCGTCGGTTACACGCTGTGCAAGTTCCGTTTCCCGGGACGCTACATCGTCTTCATCGCGATCCTGTCGACCCTGATGATCCCGACCGAGATGCTTGTCATTCCCTGGTACCTGATGTCGCAGGCGTTCGGGTGGCTCGATTCCTACTGGGGAATCATGTTTCCGGGCCTCATGACTGCCTTCGGCACGTTCCTGATGAAGCAGTTTTTCGAGACTGTCCCCGATGATTTCATCGAAGCCGCAAGGATCGACGGGCTGAACGAACTTGCGATCTGGTGGACGGTGGCGATGCCGCTGGTCCGGCCTGCGCTGGCGGCACTGGCGATTTTCGTCTTCCTGGGAAACTGGACGGCCTTCATCTGGCCGTTGATCGTGACAAACTCGGTTGACATGTACACGCTGCCGGTCGGCCTCTCGAGTTTCGGCGACGAGGCCGACGTCCAGTGGGAGCTGATCATGACCGGCGCGGCGATTTCAACCATTCCGACACTTGTCGTTTTCCTGATCTTCCAGCGCTTCATCATCCGGGGCGTCGTCATGGCGGGGTTGAAGGGATGACGGGACACCCGTCCTTCCCGCACCCGGCCTACAGGGATACGGTTCTCGCCCCTCTCTTCGAAGGCATCAGGACGCATTTCGCGGGTCACGTGAACGCGATCAACCGGGCACACCTGGTGATGCTTCACGAAACCGGGATCATTTCGACGGACCAGGGGCGGACGATCGCAGCCGCGCTGCAGGACATTGAGCGGGACATGGACGCCGACAAGCTGTCCTACACGGAAGAGCACGAGGACTACTTTTTCCTGGTCGAAGCCGAGCTTGATCGGCGGGTCGGTGAGCCCGGCGGGATGCTTCACTTGGCACGTTCGCGCAACGACATGGACCATACCATGTTCAGGATGGCTCTTCGCGAGAAGGCCGGATGTCTGACGGAACAGGTCCTGCATCTCGTCGACAGGCTGATCGAGAAGGCGCGTGCCGAACGCGACACGCTTGTCGTCGCCTATACGCACGGGCAGCCAGCGCAGCCGACGACCTTTGGTCACTACCTTTCGGCGGTCGTCGAATGTCTCCTGCGGGATGCGGAGCGTCTGGACCTGGCCTCCGACTCTCTCGACCTTTGCCCGATGGGGGCGGCGGCGATCACAACGTCCGGATTCCCCATCAACCGGCAGCGCGTATCCGACCTGCTCGGGTTCGAGGAACCGCAACTGAATTCCTATGGCTGCATCGCCTCCGTGGACTACGTGACCGGTCTCTACTCCGCGATCAAGCTGGTATTCCTGCATCTGGGACGCGTCGCGCAGGACATGGCGCACTGGTCCGCATTCGAGGTCGGACAGTTGCATGTCCCTGACAGCCTGGTCCAGGTTTCCTCGATCATGCCGCAGAAGCGGAACCCGGTTCCGATCGAACACCTGCGGCACTTGTCGAGCGTCACGACCGGTCTCTGCGACGCGATCATCAACACGATGCACAACACGCCGTTTGCCGACATGAACGACAGCGAGGCGGATGTCCAGCAAGCCGGCTTCGCGGTGTTCGAACGCGGCGCGCGGGCGCTGTCCCTTTTCGCAGCGTTCCTGCCGTCCTGTTCGATCAACGCATCACGGTTCGAGATCAACAGCGACGCCGCCTGCGTCACGATCACGGAACTGGCCGATACACTCGTCCGGGACGAGGGGCTGGGTTTTCGGCGTGCACACGGGGTCGCCGCGACAACGGCGCGCACGGTGGTCTCGCGTGGCGTGGGCCTGTCACGGGGATTCGACGTCTTTGCCGACGCGTTTGAAGCGGAAACAGGTCGTGCAACGGTGCTCACGCGCGGGATGTACGCCGCTGCCATCGCACCCGAGACCTTTGTCCTCCGTCGTGACCGGCCGGGCGGTCCCGCAGCCACGGCGCTCGACCGGGCGATCGAGGCATACGAGGGGAAGGCCCGGGAATGCCGCGGCCGGCTCGATGCACGCACCGCCCGTCGCGCCCAGGCGGCCAGCATGCTTGAATCTGCCTTCAACGCCCTCCTGGAGGAATAGCACATGGCGAGCCTTGTTCTTCGCAACCTCGTGAAGACATTCGACAAGACCACGGTTCTGCACGG
>VYCX01000383.1 GCA_009843725.1 Boseongicola sp. SB0675_bin_26 | reverse complement strand
GAAGCAACGGACAGCCCGCGAGGTGCCCGTCAATCCGCGAGACCGGCGCCGCAGCTCGGGACATCTCTCCTCTGTTGGCAAGGAAAGATCGCAACCTGTCGCAGCAGCGGTGGGCACCCGAGGCTTCCCCTGAACACCAGCTGTCTCCGCCAGACTCGGAAAGCGCGTTGCCGTTGACTGTCGTTGCTGCAGACATACAGTATCTGGATGCGCACGAAAACTGCGGGGCACTACTGCACGGGCACCTTCAATTCAAGAGTGGCACCGCACAGGGCTGGAAGCCGAACGAAACAAGGAGGAAATGTCGCTTGGAAATTGTAAAGAGCGAAGCAGAAACCGGAAAGGTCTTGATAAACAAGTTGGCAGCGGCAGAACAACAGCTTGCCGCCGCAATCCGGATGTATTTCATGGAGGAAGACGCTCTTGCCATTCATTCCGTAGCATCGGCCGCCCACAGCCTGTATGCTGACCTGCTTCGACATCGAGGCAAGGATCCGGCCTTCCATATATTCGGGTTTGGCGTCTTGAGTGTAGCAAAGCGCTATGTCGATGGCGATCTGACAAACAAGGATCTTGAGAGTTGGGGTGAAGGCACACTGGAAGCTATTCAGCCCTTTGTTGACATACTGAGAGAGAACCCTGAACTCGATATTAACGAGTTTACGGTGTCAGGCAGCGCCGAAGAGGCACGAAAGTTCTACGGCAAAATTCGACATGCCTACAACTTTCTGAAGCATGCTGACCGTGATGCTTCCGCCGTCCTCGACAGCGCAAAGATCAACAACGAAGACCTGCTGTATCAGGCGATAAATTGCTCACTGCACCTGAACTGCCAGCTGACACCGGAAAAGGAGTTCTTCGTTGCTGCAATGCATGCGTTTGGGAAACTGGAAGTTCCCAAGATCCATCTGAAGTGGTTCTTGCAAGCACTTTCGCGTGAAGAGGTCATGTACCTTGCACGAACGAATTTGTGCTATCCTCGCGTCGACGACGATCATTGCATCGATTTCGACCTCGCTCAAGGAAAGGCTCTTCAGAGCATGAAGGACTCTCGCGAGATGCAAGGGAAGGCAGAAGGCTAGTACCCCAACTCAGTAGAAGTGGATTCAAGGCGAGCTGATATGCGAATAGGAAAATGAAGGCAGCAATGGAAGATCCGGACCTGGCGATAAGGGCAGCGGCATTCAAGGCGGTTGAGCGATTGAGTGTCGAGGCGGGCGGGCGGATCCCTTGGGGAGTGATCGAACGCGGCTTTGAGTACAGTGGCGAGAGGATCAGACTCGCAAGCAAGGCGTCGGGGATATTCAAGCCCAGGCAGATGTCGTCGGCATTGAGCATCAAGACGACGAAACCTCGGGCGGGTCGGCCGTCGTGGTATCGGGACCAGGGAGCGGGGACGGATACGGATACGGGCCTAGTCTCGTATGATCTGGTTCACGAGCGGGGCCACTGGACGAATGACGCGCTAAGGCGAGCGTTCGAGAGGCGGGCGCCGCTGATCTACTTCCGCGCGGTCGAGTCGTCGTGGTACGAAGCGATCTGGCCCGTTTGGGTGGAGGACTTCGTTCAGCAGGCCGGGAGTGTTCTGTTGGCGGCCGAAGATACAGACCAAAGGGAAGTGAGTTCGGTACAGGCGATGCCCAGTGGCACGTTGAGTCGGGAAAGGTCGTATTCGAAAGGAACAAGGAAGTACCGAAACCACCAAGCGTGGTTCAGCAGCCGAACGCGGTCAGCATATGGATACCGCTGCGCATTCAGCGGGCTGCCGCTCGGCAAGTTGCTGGTGGGCGCGCACATCAAGGCGGATGCGGAGGAAGGGCCTGCTTCAGTAAACAACGGGATCTGCATGTCGACACTGCACCACACCGCATTCGATGCGCACCTGATCGGCGTTGATCCGGAACTGCGAATCCACGTGGCGAGAACTGTGATGCTCACCAGTGACGGGCCCCTGCTTTCGAACCTTCAAGGATTAGATGGGAAGACGTTACGCGTGCCAGCTGATCCGATGGCCACGCCGGATCTGGAGTATCTGGAATGGCGATTCGCCAGATTCGAAGCGGCAAAAGCATGAACGCTACGAAGGTGCCAGGCCGGGAACATGAGTGCGGGAATGCCGCGACAAGTGATGCGGGGCCGCTAACGGGTGCCTTCGTTGATCGGCGATGCCGGTTGCGCTCCACGCGTGAAACTGCCTGCCTGCACCTTGACCAGTCCAGGCTGCGAGCCGAGCGCCTTGGAAAGCTCGGTCTTGCCCAAACCTGGGACGCCGAGAATCACGATGGGTTGCTGAACCTCACCCTGGCGGATGCGTTTCGTTCCACCTTGCCCCCTCATCAAGGGTCAGGACTCGATCGATCTTCAACGACTTCGCTCGTGTCCGGATGCAGGAATCGCCGCCTGCGGTGAAAGTCCAGATGTGATTCCGTGAAGAGATGAGCAGCGAGTCCGTGCCAAATTCAACCGGATCACGGCGCGAAGTTCATGAGCTGGCGTCGTCCACGGTAGTCGATGTCGTCCGGATGCGCGGGATTGCGGAACCTCTTCTGGCGTCTGTGCGTTGTTCGCCGTCTGCCGGAAGCCTGCGGCAACGGGTTTCCCAGACAAAGCGGAATTGGTGGCGTCATTTACTGCTGAGCGTCGAGTCTTCGTTACCGAGCGCCTTGCGCTGAGCGGTGCGCGCGTCTTCGGCGGCCCTGTCGAAGAGCTCCTCCCTGCCGGATCCGTCCAGATCCTCGCGTTTCAGGTACGTGAGCAGGTGGACGCCGCGGAATGTCCGCTTGACCAGTTCCGCCAGTTCCGACGTGAGGCCGCCGCCATCGAGGTGAAGATCGTCGGCCGCGGCGCGCGCGGCGGCCCTTCGCACGAACGAACTGGGCGTCAGTCCGGCCTTCTCGGCGGCCTCGACCACCGCGTCCCATTCGGCTTTAGTGAACCGGATTGAGCGCTGGAAACTGATCTTTGCCATCGTTGCCTCCGATACCAGACGTTGCATGAGCCGCTCCCGGAACGGGGCGGCTTGGGGATTGGGGCGACCGCCGGGCGAATTCCCGGAACATTGGCCTGCCTGCCAGCCGCAACGCCGTGCATGTCCAGTTTCCGGTCGCATAGCGCGCGCAATGCGCACGGTTCTCCAGAGCATACATTGCAAACACGAAAAAAACACAAGAAATGATTCCAACGAGTTATCCGTAACACAATACAAAGTACGGAGTCCCAACATTCGACTGGCTTCATATGGCTTCCCGAGACACCACAAGGAGCCCCAAGACCACGCATGCGCCGCAACCACCAGAGGTGAGTCAGGTGTGAACCCGAGAGCCGCTCGGGCGGTCAGAAGGCAAAACCGTCCTGTTTCTTGGATTCGGGAGGAAAAAACGAGCAGGATCAACGTCCTAGCCCGAGCGGCGCATGAGCGGCAGCGCCCGGAACGGGCCTGTCGCGGGATCCGGGCCGAAGGGCCGGATTCCCGGAAAGCAACGGAGGGGCCTTGCCCGTCCTCGCCTGGCGCGCATGGTCACCGATACACGACCGATACACGTCGGCGACCTGACCGATACACGACCGATACACGCGGGTACGGATTTCGGCGCCTCGCGGATCATCGGAGGGGGCTCGCCTGGCACCGTGCGGCCCTCGCAAAACGCGGGCAAACACGCTGCAAACACGCCTCAGGACCGACCGGTTGACGCGACTTCGGAGCCTGTCGACAGCGTCGGAGGCCAGCCCGCTGGCGCACCTGGCCGTGGCCTGGCCGGGCGATCGGCAAGGCCGGAGCCTGACGTTGCCGGGCGCGGCGAGACGGTCGTCGTCCGGCCGGAGCCGTGCGGGACCGGGTTCGCGCTGTCGGGCGGCGCGTTGCCTTCGATGCGAGGCACGAGCCAGGGCATTCGTGCGTGGCGTCCTGCCGGCAGCTGGGGGCGGCTGTGCCCGCTGACGTGCGTCGGGTCGTGCGCCGGGTTCGCGGCAGTGGCTGACGCGCTGGTGACGGGCCTGGTGCCGGGTCATGGGCCCGGGTGCCTGAACGCCTTGTCGTCCGAACCGACGACGGAACTGTGCCGGGGCGAGATCATGGGCGAGCGCATTGGCGCGTCTGGCATCGAGGCTGGCAGGGCGACCGGCGAAACTCGATCACGACGTTGCCGGGCGCAGCGAGACGGCCGTCGTGTCGTTGGCGCCGTGCAGGACCGGGTTCGCGCTGTCGGGGACTTGGTGCCGGCGATGTCGGGCAGGACCCTCGGCACTTGTGAACAGCCTGCTGCCGGGATCCGGAGACGGTCGTGCCCGCTGACGTGGGTCGGCCAGTGCGCCGGGGTCGGCGCAGTCGCTGGCGCGCTCGTGACGGGCGTGGTGCGGATGCACGCGCCCGGATGCTGGGCGCGGTGCCGGCGATTGCCGGATCCGAGGTCGCCGAGGGAATCGAGGCCACGGTGCGGACGAAGGCGGGCGCGGCGACCGGCGCAGCCGGAGC
>VYCX01000226.1 GCA_009843725.1 Boseongicola sp. SB0675_bin_26 | reverse complement strand
TTGCGTTAGCCGGCAGAGGACGCCCGGAAAAGGTCTTCGCAACGCGCAGGAGCCTCGGGGCCGAACTCGTGCGCGCCAAGGCTCTGGATGACCATCAGCCGCTGGGTGACGCATTGATTGCGCGCCTGGAACGAGATGCGCGCTCGCTGTCGGCACAGCTTGTGACGACGGAAAAGGATGCAGTGCGCTTGCCATCCGCATCCCGCCAAGGTGTCCTGACCTTGCCGGTGCGGCTGGCAATGGATGACGCCTCAGTCTTCGACGCAGCGCTTGCCGGTCTGCAGGTGGCTGCGCCAACGGAGTCCGAGGATGTCTCCAACTGAAAATGCGGCACGGCGATGTTGCCGTTCAAGATCGACAATCCTTGGTTCTCGGGCAAGACGGCCGTCTCGACGTATTCCAGCGAAGAGACGCTGGCGACCGAGCTGCGCGCCTTGCCGCAGCGATTCAGCCGAAGTCCAGACTGCGTTCTGCCATCTTCCGCAGTTTCTTCCTCTGTCAGCAGGTCCGAGGTGCCCGCCAAGGCGATGAATGTGTCCAGAAGTGGTCGCGAGGAAAATGATGGCAACGGAATTGCACTCGGGTGCGCTTCGGGCGGGTCCGGGCAAGCGGCTACGTCAGCGCGGCCCAACCCAAGGCCGTCCCTGCACCGGGACGCATACTGGTCTGAGGTTGGTCCATGCCGTGCGAGGAGATGTCGCGATGCAAATGAAACTCGCCGAGGCGAAGGCGAAGCTGTCGCAGCTTCTCGCCGCTGTTGATGCCGGCGAGGAAGTCATCATCGCGCGTGACGGGGTTCCGGCAGCACGGATTGTGCCCATGGGGTTGCAGACGTCTTGGCCTTCTTGAGGGGGTCGTGAGCCCAGACAGCGTCCCCGACTTCTCCGAGCCAATGACCAAGGATGAGCTTGCGGAGTGTGGTGCTTGAGCAATGTCTTGATCGACACGCATGTGTTGGCCTGGTCCCTGGTTTCGCCGTCGCAATTGACGTCGGAGGCGCGGCGCAAGCTCGAAGGAGGCGCAACGGTCCACGTGCCGCCCTGCGCCCTCCATGAGATCGCGCTGAAGGTGCACAAGGGAAAGTGGCCCGAGATGGCACCCTGCGCCGGCACTCTCGACAATCTGTGTCTTGCCCAAGGGTTCCGTATTTGGTCCGACGGCACATGACACAGAAACTTGCCGCCACATCCGCGAGCAGGGGCGCCGTCACCCGTCGAGCGCCTCATCAATCAGGGCCTTCAACTCGGCATATGACATGTTGCCATGTAGCTTGCCGTCAATGACGAAACTTGGCGTGGACCTGACGCCATCCTCTTCCGAGTTTTGCAGGTAAAGAGCGTAGAGCGCCTGCGCCCGGTCGCCGTCGGTGAAGCACCCGTCAAGGTCCGCATCCGTCAGCCCGGCCGTCTTGCCGATCTTGCGGAGCCTGTCGACGATCTCCTGGGCGCCACTGCCAGCCGCCCAGTCCCGCTGCTGCTCGTAGAGCATTTCGACGATGCCGAAATACCTGCTCTCGGCGTCTTCTCCGCAACGGGCAGTGATTCCGGCCCAAAGACCGAAGCGGTCAAAGTAGACCTCGCGGTAGACGAAGTTGATCAGTCCGGGATCAATGTACTCGGCCTTGAGCTTCTTGTACGGTCCGGCATGGAACGTCGCGCAATGCGGACAGGTGAAGGAGGCATACTCGACCACGGTCACCGCCGCGTCCGGGTTGCCGAGCGTCATCTCCTTGATCATCGATGTGTCGATGTCCTTGGCGTCCTGCGCCATGGCCTGGCCGGCGAGGCCGGCCAGCACGTTGCGTTCGGAGAGGACGTGCGTGGTCGCGAAGGCGACAGCGGCTAGCGCGGCAAGAATCTTCAATCGTCGGATCATGGCCGAAACCTCATTTGCTTTTCTCGTCGAATAGGACGTTCGACCCGAGACGTTCAAGCGCCTCGCGAAGACCTTCGTCCCGAATGCCGCCGGCCGCCTCTTTCGCCGTGGCCGAAATCGGCCTTGCCGCCCTGATGTCCCTGTCCTTGCGCCCCGGGATCGCGTCGGGGGGGCCGAATCCGGTCGCGGCGGTCTGCGTGATGCGGACCTTCTCGATCGCGCCGTAGCCGTAGCACGCGTTCACGCGTTCGCGGATCTTGTCCTTCTGCATTTCCAGCATCGGAGCCTCGGGACCCGTCGTCAGGAGGGTCAAGGTGGCCCCGAGCCCGCGGCCATAGGTGACTTCAACCGGTCGCGAGATGCGAGCGATGTCCGGGCCAGCCACCTCGGTCCAATGCGTGAGAAGTCGCGAAACGGCAAAGCCGCGATGCTCTCCTGCCGCCCGGACACGGCCCGCGACAAGGCTTGAGGCACGCTCGAATCCGCGTTCGCGGCGCCTTGGTTCCTGCATCTTGCCTTGCGACTTCATTGCCTGCTTTCCGAAAGACCGCCGTCATTCTATTCTAGGGATCATGTGCGCCGTTGCCAGTCCAAAGCCCCGGGCGGAGGCATAAACAATGCGTGACCCTTCCGCCACCACTCTGCTGAAGTGGTACGATGCCCATGCCCGCGACCTGCCTTGGCGCGTCGGTCCGACGGAGACGAAGGCGGGCGTGGTTCCCGACCCGTATCATGTCTGGCTGAGCGAGATCATGCTTCAGCAGACAACGGTGGCCGCCGTTCGATCCTATTTCCTGCGCTTCGTAACGAGGTGGCCGGATGTCAGGACGCTTGCTTCGGCCGAAGATGCGCATGTCATGGCCGAATGGGCTGGCCTTGGCTACTATGCGCGGGCGCGGAATCTCCTGAAGTGCGCCCGAACGATCGTTCAGGCGCACGACGGCAGGTTTCCAGAGACGCATGAACGCCTGCTGCGCCTGCCGGGTGTCGGTCCATACACGGCCGCCGCCGTTTCCGCGATTGCGTTCGACAAGCCAGAGACCGTGGTTGACGGAAACGTGGAACGGGTCATGTCCAGGCTGTTCAGCGTCGAGACGCCGCTTCCCAAGGCAAAGCCCGAACTGGTCGCCCTTGCGACGCGGCTGACCCCTGCCGAGCGCCCCGGTGACTATGCCCAGGCAGTCATGGATCTGGGCGCCACGGTCTGCACTCCGAAGTCCCCGGCTTGCGGCATTTGTCCCTGGGTTCGTGCCTGCAAGGCGAATGCGGCGGGCCGTCAGCAGGAGTTGCCGAAGAGAGCGGCCAAGCCGGCAAGGCCCGTGCGCTACGGCATTGCCTACCTGGCGCGACGCGCGGACGGTGCGTGGTTGGTCCAGACGAGGCCGGAAAGAGGCCTTCTCGGAGGCATGCTGGGCTGGCCGGGAACGGAATGGACCATGGAACCGCCGGAGGAGGCGCCGCCGGTCAAGGGCGAATGGCGGAATCCGGGCGTCGAGGTGCGGCACGGCTTCACGCATTTCGAGTTGCGCCTCTCGTTGCGCGTCGCGGAACTGCAGGACGACGCGAAACCTGGCTGTGGGCACTTCGTGGCCGGCTTGCGCAGGGAGGACCTGCCCTCCGTCATGCGCAAGGCCATGGACATCGTGGCGGACTGCATGCCCGAACTGGCGGCGTGAAGGGCCAAGTGCGCGCGAACCGTTCTGACGGCCTCGCGGCAGCTACGCCAGGCGTTTCAGCAGTTCTCGGTGCACGGTTTGGCCGCCAGCGATCAACCCGTTCACTTGGCGTGTGCCGCCGTTGAATTTCGGGCTGCGGCCGTTTCGATCACTGACGCGCGCGCCGCTTTCCGCAGCAATCAGAGCGCCGGCCGCGACGTCCCACTCCCATGTCGGGCGAAGCGTCAGCGATGCATCGAAGCTGCCCTCGGCCACAAGTGCCAGGCGATACGCGAACGACGACCGGAAGTGGCGCTTTACGTCCGGAGGTCCGCCGGACCAGTATTCGGGCTTGAGCCCGGCACGGGTGCTCAGCAGGGAGGCCCCTTCCAGCCTGTCACGCTGCAACGCCGCGATCGGTGCGCCGTTCAAGGTCGCGCCCGCGCCGGCTGCCGCAAGGTAGGTTTTCTCGCGAACCGGCAGAAAGACGCAGGCCGCGACCACCTGGCCGTCTTCAGCCACTGCAAGCGAATGCGCCCAGGTGTGTTCCCCGGCAATGAAGGAACGCGTCCCGTCTATGGGATCGATGATGAAGACGCGCCGGGCCGAAAGGCGAGCGGAGTCGTCCTCGGTTTCCTCGCTGACCCAGCCGTAGTCCGGCCGCATTTTCAGAAGCCGCTCCTTCAGGTGCCGGTCGACCGCGAGGTCGGCTTCGCTGACCGGACCCTCCTTGCCCTTGTCCCATACCTGCTGGTTTCCGCGCCAGAAGCGGCTCGCGATCTCGCCTGCCTCGCGTGCCGTTTCCTCAAGAAGGTCGAGATCACTTGCCGGCAACTGTCATGCCCTCGACCAGGAGCGACGGAACAACCCGTCGAAGATGGTGGCGAGCGTCGTTTGCAGGCCGGACGTTTCGGAACATGTCGTGCAGGTTGCCCGCGATCGTGCACTCGTTGACCGGGTAAGC
>VYCX01000012.1 GCA_009843725.1 Boseongicola sp. SB0675_bin_26 | reverse complement strand
CGAAAAAGCCAAGGGGGGACTCTTCAGGGAACTCCTTCAAACGCGATTGCCCTGGGATTTACCCCTCTCCATCTGGCTACGAAAGCACGCACGAGGTACGTTGAACGTCTCGTGGAGGTGCTGCTGGATGCCGGCGCGGATGCGAAAGCTCGTGCCATGAATGGCAGGACCCCGTTTGATTTCGCGGAAGAGAACGCGGATTATCTCGCGGGCACGGTTGTTTACTGGCGCCTGTTCGAGGCACAGTTCCAATAGTCCGACGCGGGCGCAACGGGACGGTTTCTGCCCCAAGAGACATTCCCTGGCTTCAATCAGCGGGCGGAATTCCGGCCGCTGAACTTTACTCCGATGAGAATGTTGGCCTGCCGGACGCGGAACCGGCAAGAAGCTCCTTGGCGTACGTTCTCGCCCACGAATTCGACCCGTGAAGCTCCGGAGCTTGCTAGGCATGTTGAATCTGGGCAAGTTGCTGCGCATGAAGCCAGTTTTGCGGATTTTGCAGGACTTGCTGGACGATGTACGGGTCCGGCCAACGTCACATGCGAAACTCTTGTTTGCGTGCTCTTTTCTCCTGGCAGGGGCGCTCTTGCTGATGCTATTGGTTTGGACTGTCGTGCTGGCGATCGTGATGGGACAATGAAGGACTATGTGATACGGCTCTTGGGGATCCTGCCGACTTATCCAAAGGAAATTCATCGGGTACACGCGATTCGCCGTATCCGAGAAGATCTTGTGAAGGAGAAGCAGGAACTCCCCGCAACCTTGGACCAGGCAATTCAATCAGCCTACAACGCCCATTGCGAAGGATACGCAGCATTCGAAAAGGGAAAGGTCAAAACGGGCCGGGCACCCGTTTTCAAGTCTGGCGACAAACGCTCCGGAAACTGGAGCGTTCACCCAGACTTCAAGCCTCTCGAACTAGAAGATTTCCTCTGAAGTGCATTGGTGGAGAGCGCCGCAAAGTGTGGGGCAGTCAAATCGCCGTTCTCCTGGACGAAGACTGTTACGTCTACGATCACGACGCGCTTTCGCGCAACGTGGAAGAGAACGGCCTGATACTTGCCAACAAGTGGTACGATCTTCGCCTGATCCAGGATTACCTCGGGCATCGCGACCCAAGACACACCGCACACTATACGAGGTGCTGCACGGACGCTCGGACCATGCGCTTGACGGGGCCGCCCGTTGCCATCACATGGTCCGCAGTTCGCAAACGCGAAGGAGGATCGAACATTGCCGTTGATCAGAAGTGACCGGCTGCTGGACAGGTTCACGGACCTGATTGGTGAGTCGACGCACGTGGATATCGCTGTCGCGTGGGTCGGGCCCGGACTTGCAGTCGAGAGCCTTCTGGAAAACCTGGACGGGGTCCAGGCTCGAATCGTCGTGGGACTGTCGGGAAACGCCACGGAGCCAACGACACTCAGGGTGCTCATGGCGGAGGACAACGTGGCGTTGCGCGTCGCGTCAGCGCCGTCGGGAGGAGGGCTGTTCCATCCGAAATTCTACCGGTTCCGTTCGGCGCAACGCGCCACGTGCTGGATCGGCAGCGCCAATTTCACCAGGGGAGGCTTCGGCGGGAACGCGGAACTCGTGCATGAGTTTCGGGACGAGAACGACATCGGCGGGAACTGGTTCGAAGAGCTTTGGGCAGAGCTGGATGAGGATCCCGAGTCGGCGGTCTCCGACTACGAGGAGCGCTACAAACCGCCTGGGCCCGGGCGCCGGAACAGGGGCCGACCGGTAGTGCAACGAGACTTGCCTCGTCTGGATGACGTTGAGACGTGGGAGGAGTTCGTCGCTGCGCTGCGCGTTCTTGACGACTACTGCCATCATTACGAGTTCGGTTGGGACGTCCTCGGCGAGACCCATAGCTACCTGCACACCATCGGTGTCGGAATGGAGGTGGTCCGTCGCGCAAGCTGGGAGAGGTGGTCGCTTCACGACCGCAACATCCTGATGGGTCTGGAGAGCGGCGCAGCCAAAGGGCAGTTCTGGGGTCTCCTGGGCAGCATGCGGGGTGCAGGAATGGTGGTGGGCGCATTCGCGCCGGAAGGGAATTCCGAACGTCGGGCCCAGGTTCACAAACAGGTTCAGCGGGTGGTGCGGGCCGACGAGGACGAGATTGTCGACGCCGCCGATGCGGCGATTGCCGGGATCAGGCAGTTGCACGGGTTCGGTGCGGCGGTGGCAACCAGGCTTCTTGCGTTGGCCCGTCCTGATCGCCTTGTTTCCGTGAACGGACCTTCGGCACCTGTGCTGGGTGGGTTTGCCGGCCTGCCGAAGGCCAGAGACCCCCTGGCGGCGAAATACGGCAAGCTTCTTACAAAAATCCATGACAGGGAATGGTGCAAAGCACCGGAACCCACGGAAGCCGGGGAACGTGAGATCTGGCGCTGTCGAGCGGCCTTGTTGGATGCATTCGTGCATGTCCGGTAGGAAAGGTTACGTGAATGGTGAGGAGGTCGACCGTTCTCGCGTGTCCGCTACGGCAAACCGGAGTTCACACGTGCAAGCGGGCAGGTCGACGAGAGAGCACCGCAAAGTGTGGGGCAGTTGCTGAGTCTGGTCTGTGATGGCACGTTTGGGTCATGGCCGCGTCAAAGGACATCGTATGAAAGCAACGTCTGCAACCAGCATGGCTTATCTGTCCCAGACTTTGCGGTGCTCTCCCAGATCACGTTGAGAAGATTTTCTGGCATTTCTGCGAAGGCACTCGAACGAACACTGTGTGTCTCTAGCTTCCCGCATACCCTCCATGCTACCAGCACTTTGGAATTTGGCCCGGACAATTCGCCAACGAAGATGACAGCATGGACTACGATGACGGTCGACTTGCAGCACACCGATTGTGGAGAGAGGGCCTCTCCGCAGGACCCGTTGCTGATCCTCTAACCACGGAATTCGCCAAGGGCGCTTTGGACGAGCTGGAGCGTCTCCAAAAAGGCACACCTGGCATATTGAAAGAAGTTCTTGACGGCGCTCAGATCAGTGCCGAGCAACTCAACGTCGACGAATTCCATGGAATTCAAGAAATTCTGCAGAACGCGGACGACCTGGCGGCGCATGAAGTAAGAGTGGCGCCTATCTCGTGCACGAGATAGGCGGTGCTCTCCAATCCTTGAACGGTACTTTCTTCACGACACTGTCCAGTCTTCCAGCTGAAGATCAGGCACACGTTCGAATTCTCGAACGTTGTTGCTTATGAGAATGAGATCACGGGCTCTTGCCTGCCCGGCGATCAACACATCGTAGGGACCAATTGGGCTCCCCGACTCATTTAGCTCTGCCCTAATCTCACCGGCCTGACGAGAGTCCTCTTCGTCGAAGGGCAGGACAACGAAGTCTCTAAAAAGCAGTCTGATCGTCTCAAGATTGAATGAGACTTTCTGGCTCTTGTAAGCACCAAAGTAGAGTTCGTGCGATACTATCGTGGGAATACCGATCTCGCCCTCAGTGCAGTCCAGCACGCGATCGATCAGAGCCACGGACTTCTGTCCGAGCAGTGATATGACAGCATTCGTATCAAACAAGAACCGCATCAGTTGAAGATCTTGTCCAGATCGGCTCGATCTTTTTCAGCAGGCTGCTCTCGCCCTTCTTTCATGAAGTCGTCGCTCACACCACGTTTCAGAGCGGATCTTAGCGAACTCCAACCACGATTGCTTTCCGGACGTGGGCGAAGAATGATCGCTTCTCCCTCTCGTGAAACTTCAACTTCACCAACGCTAAAGCGAAACTCCTTCGGCAGACGGACTGCCTGAGAGTTTCCGGACTTGAAGACTTTTGCCACCTGAGTCATGTTGACCTCGCGAGATGTATATACTGCATAGTATATACGTTCTCCGTTCGGGATTGTAAAGTGATGTTGCCAATGATCCCAACAACTCGTCCCGACCATGAAGTTCCGGCAAGTCCCGCAAAGTCTGCAGATCAAACGTCGTGAGAAACTGAAGCGTCATCACAAGAGTATGTTGCGCACCTGGCGTTGGAGCACGAGCGCCGTTGGCTGTCAACCTTTGATACCTGAGTCTTGAGAGCAGATCGCGACAGATTTCCTTGCCGAAAATGCCAGCCAGCCCCGCCCGGTCAATCGGTTGATGATAGGCGGTACTCTCGACATATGCAGCTTCGGGCCGTTTAGGTCACCAACGAGATCGGCGCCTTCATCCCGGCCATGGACCTCGTCCCCGACATCGCGGGCCGCACCGTCACCGCCGACGCCCTTCTCAATCAGACGCCTATCTCCGACTGCCTGCACGACCGGGGCGCCCACTTCATGTTCGTCGCCAAGCGCAACCAGAGGAACCTGCTCAAGGAGATCAGGGGCCACTTCGCCTCGCAGTGCCCGAGACCAGCGGACTTCGCGACCCGCTCGCCGCAGCCGGAGCACGGGCAGATCGAGCAGCGCGAGATCTGTGTCTCCACCGATCCGGTGCACAGGCTGTCCCTCCCTTGGGTCGGGCAGGTGTTCATGATCAAGCGAACCGTCCGGGA
>VYCX01000125.1:14324-31043 GCA_009843725.1 Boseongicola sp. SB0675_bin_26 | reverse complement strand
CCTTCCGGACAAGCAGTTGGCGGATGCAGTCCGCGAACTCGAATCGGATGACGTGGTCGATATCCTGGAAGATCTTGGAGAGCCGCAGCAGGAGGCGCTCCTCGACGCCCTGGACAGGGGTGACCGAATTGCGGTTGAGCAGTCGCTGTCCTTTCCAGAGGACTCCGCCGGTCGCCTCATGCAACGTGAAGTGGTAACGGCTCCTGAGCACTGGCGGGTCGGTGACGCCATCGATCACTTGCGCGAACGCGATGACCTGCCTGAACAGTTCTACCACATCATGCTCGTCGACCCGCGCCACAAGCCGGTCGCCTACGTGACCTTGGGACGGGTCATGTCCTCGCGCCGCGACGTGCCTCTTTCGACGATCACCGAGGACAGTTTCCGGACGTTTCGTGTCGATGAGGACGAGGGTGACGTTGCCTACGCCTTCAACCAGTACCACCTGATCTCGGCCCCGGTGGTTGACGCGTCAGGCCGGCTTGCGGGCGTGATCACCATTGACGATGCCATGGCCGTGCTGGACGAGGAGCACGAGGAGGACGTGTTCCGGCTCGCGGGCGTCGGCGAAGAGAGCCTGTCGACGTCAACCGTCACGATCGTCTGGCGCAGGTTCCCGTGGCTGGCGGTGAACCTTGTAACCTCGATCATCGCCTCGATCGTGATTGCGCAGTTCGAGGACGTCCTGCTAGCCGTCGTCGCGCTTGCGGTTCTCATGCCCATCGTGGCGTCCATGGGCGGCAATGCCGCGACGCAGTCAATGACGGTGGCGGTTCGGGCCTTGGCAAAGCGTGACTTGACAAGCTCGAACGCGCTCAGGGTCATCTGGCGGGAGAGCTTGGCGGGATTTCTCAACGGCGGGCTCTTCGCGGTGATCATGGGAGCGGTAGGCTACGCCTGGTTCGGCTCCTCGTTGCTTGGTGTCGTGATTGGCGTCGCCATGATCGTGAACCTGGTCGTGGCCGGATTTTCCGGAGTTCTCGTGCCTATCGCACTCGAACGGGTACGGGTCGACCCGGCACTCGCATCTGGAAGCTTTGTCACGACGGTCACTGACGTGGTCGGTTTTTTCACGTTCCTTGGCCTGGCTTCCCTGGTGCTCTTGTGAACGTCACGGACCTGAAGGCCAACATGCGCAAGGCGGCGTCGCGTCGTCGCGCGATGACAGACCCAAGTGTTGCGAAGGCCGCGTGTGAGCATCTGGTTGCCGCGGTTCGAGATGCAACCGGGTCTGCGGTCTCGGCCTACTGGCCGATCCGCACCGAAATTGACCCCCGGCCAGCAATGCACGCACTTGCCGGATCGTACGAGCTTTGCCTCCCCGTGGTGCAACGCAAGGATCAAGCCTTGAAGTTTCGTCAGTGGATGCCCGGCACGGAGTTGGCCGAGGGCGCCTTTGGAGCTGCCATTCCGCGGGATCAGATCGAACTTGTGCCATCCATCCTGATTGTGCCGCTGCTCGCTTTCGACAGAAGGGGCGGCCGCCTCGGCTATGGCGGCGGTCACTACGACAGAACGTTGGAGGCATTGCGTTCGCGTGACTACGTGACCGCCATCGGGTTTGCCTACGACATTCAGGAATGTCGCGAAGTGCCGCGCGAGCCAACCGACCAGCTTCTCGATCTGGTTGTCACGGAGTCGGGGATCACGCAGTTCGCGTGAAGCGTGGTTCACAATCATGACGGATCATGGTGGTCCGCGCGGCCGGTAACGATCGCGCCAGTCAACGCGTCCGCAGGTGCATAAGACCAACCGGTTTGGCCGATTGTCCCGGCGACGCGCTACTTGCGGCCACGTGGACTTCGACGCCTTGCCTTGCTGGCATCATCAGCAAACGACAGGAACGATGCCCGGCAGGCGCAGGGCCAGCCAGACGTCGGAGGGCCGTTCTCGGCCCTTCTGCCAGCGGTCGCAGAACAGGTCGTCCGCCAGCGCGCCCAGACCTGTCGGCCACCGCGGGTGCCAAGCCCGTAGGCGAGGGATCTCAATCCGGTCCGGGCACATCGCCTCGGCCTCGCTGCGCGCGACCACGGTGCGTCCGGCTGTCCGCCGACCCGCTCGCGGCCTGCCTCCCCTCTTGTCGGTGAAAAATGCAGGCAAAACGGAGCATGGACGACAGCGCAAGAGATGTTCCCGCATGGTTCGGGGTGGACCGGCGGGTCAGCGTTGAACGCGGGCCCGCGGCTGACGGGCTGGCTTTGGCCCCGTTCCGCCCGGGAGCGGCGGCATACGGCAGACAGCGCGGGACGCGAGATGAAAACCGCGGAGTCCCGGCACGATTACGGCTAAGGAGCGGGCTGGTTGCGGGGAGAGACGTGACTTCAACGGCACGTCGTGCGACGGCCCGGCCACCTTCTGCCGGAATCTGGCATTCCGACGTCGCGCGGTGTTGCGATCGGGCGGGAATCGGGCATGGAGTGGCAGCGCACGACGCAACCGAAGAAGGGGGCGCATGAAGCCGAAAACCGGGCTCCGGCCGGAGTTGCCTGTGGCGGTCTCCATGCCGGAACGGAATTCGGGCGCTTTCGTGCACGCCTTTCCCGCGCTGGTCCTGCTCACGCCATTCGACCGGGCGCCGGGGACATGCCACCTCTTCGCGGTCGGCAAGGCGGCTTGGGCAGGAACTCAGGGAACACACTTGCCCATGACCAGATCTGCACAACGGTCGCCAAGCATCATTGCAGGTGCGTTCGTGTTGCCGGCATTGATGTTCGGAACGGCGGACATGTCGGCGACACGCAGCCCTTGAATCCCGCGTACACGCATACGTGCGTCCAGAACCGCCATGGGATCGCCGTCCGCTCCCATCCTGGCGGTGCCTGCAGGATGGTAGTTGGTCTTGACGAATCTCCTGCAATGGGCCGCGAGCGCCTCCTCGCTCAGATCCTCTGGATCCGGAATGGCGACCCTCCGGATTCGGTTGGAAAGCGGAGACGTCCGGAAGGCACGAATGAAATAGCGCTGACCCGAAATCATGTCCCGCATGTCGTCGGCGTCGGCCAGCAGATTAGGGGACACCAGCGGCATGTCCCCGGGGTTGGCGGAACGAAGCCTGACCGTGCCGCGCGACCTCGGCTTGACCACGACCGTGGTGATCGTCACGCCATAGCCGTCCTCGACAAGTCCTAGCGTGTCCCGGTCGAGGTAGACGGTTGGAACGCAGAACGCCTGAATCGACGGCAGCGCGTCGGGCGAGGCGGGGTTGACAAAGGCACCTGCCTCGACTCCTGCCGACGTTACGGGACCCGTGCCGAACAGCCGGAACTGAAGGCCGTTGCGAATCATGCGCCATCCCGTCCCCTGCCGGTAGTAGCCGTACGGTCCGTTGGCCAGAGCGGTCATTGGCACCTCGGGGTGGTCGATCAGGTTCTGTCCGACCCCTGGAAGGTCGACTGCAATGTCGACGCCATGATGCCGAAGATGATCTGCAGGACCGATTCCGGAAAGCATCAGGACTTTCGGGGTCACAAGCGCGCCGGCGCACAAGATGATCTCGCCGTCAGCCGCGACCTTATGGATCCTTCCGGACCGGTCCCGGTATTCGACGCCTCGGGCACGGTCGCCCTCTACCATGATGCGCGTTGCTTCGCAGTGGAGCCGGCAGTCGAGATTCGGATTGTGCCGTTGGGGCAAGACGAATGCATAGGCTGCGGAGCTTCGCTTGCCGTCGCGGTTCATGAACTGGTAGAAGCCGACGCCATGCTGTGCAGGCCCGTTGAAGTCATGATTGAACGGCAAGCCCAGTTTCTGCATTGCCTGGACGAACCAGCGGGACATCTGATCGATGTGTCCCGGGTCAGACACGAGCATCGGGCCGTCCGTGCCATGGCATTCGTCGTTCAGGCGATCATTCGATTCCATCCGGCGGAAGTGCGGAAGCACGTCTTTCCAGCTCCAGCCGACTCCGTCGTTGCAGGCTCGCAGCATGTCGTGCCACTCGTCGTAATCCGAGGGACGTCCCCGCATGTAGACCTGGGCGTTCACGGAGGATCCGCCGCCCAGTACGTGACCCTGCGGGATGTCGTGCACCCGTCCCCCGAGATGAGCCTGCGGCGTCGTTCGGTGGTAGCGCATGAACCGCGAGCCGTTTATCATCTTGAAGATGCCGGGCGGCATGTCGAGCAGCGGGTGCCTGTTGGAGTGGCCAGCCTCCAGCAACAGCACTCTGGACCCGCCCTCGCTTGCGAGGCGGGCCGCCACGACGCAGCCGGACGAACCGCCGCCGACAATGATGTGATCAAACGTTTCGTGCATCAGGCGCTGCCATCAGCCACTGGCGCGAACCACCCGCGTGACAGGTCGAATAGGGGACGACGCGGAGTTGCTGTAGCGGCCGATTCACTCATGAAGTGTCTCGCGACACTGGCTGTGCAGTCGACCGAATCGCCGTCGAGGCGCTTCGCAGGACACTCCAGGCCAAGCGAGCCTGACCGGGAGGGTGCGCCCCGGACACCGGCCGGTGCTGTTCAAGCATCCGCGACGACGTGTTCATCGCCGACGCTTCATTGGCACCAGGTGCACGTGAAATCCGCATTGCCCGCACGCCGATCACCCTTTCGGCGGTGCAATCGAATCACGTTCGACCAGAGGGCATTCGAGCTTGGTGACCGGGTACTTGCCATCGAGCTGCTGCACGCCATGGAAGAACTGTTCGATTGTCCAGCGGCCCATGGCACGATGTGGCAGGACGAGTGAAGTCAGGGGCGGAAAGAGGTGCCGTGCAATTTCCTCATCGTCGAAGCCGATGACGGAGACGTCATCCGGGATCGACAGTCCGCGCCCTTTCAAGGCTTCGTAGCAGCCGATGGCCATCCTGTCGTTCTGGCAGAAGATCGCGGTCGGAGGGTCGGCAAGGTCGAGCAGTTCTTCGGTGCCGCGGAATCCTGCGCTGGCCGACCAGTCGCCCTCGATGACAAGTTCCGGGTCGAACGGGATGTCGGCGGTCGCGAGCACCATCCTGTAGCCTTCGAGGCGATCTTTCGTCGCCTCCATGAACGGCTCGCCCGTGATGGTTCCGATGCGCCTGTGCCCGGCCTTGACCAGGGCATGCGTCGCACGCTGGCCACCTGCAATTTCGCCCGGAACGACGGCCGGGTGCCTGAGGTCCCTGGAGTAGCAGTTCAGCAGGAATACCGGAACGCGCGTCGTCTTCAGGATTTCCGGAAGGCTGATCTCCCGCGTGAAGACGCAGGCGAAGATGATTGCGGCCACACCGTGCTCGATCAAGATCTCCAGCGTCCTGGGTTCAAGAACGGGATCGTTCCCTGTTTCCGCGACCAGGACCACGTTGCCTGTTTGCTCGGTCGCCTGCCGAACTCCGCTGAGCGCGACGACCGCCTCGGGACTCGTCGACATGTAGTCGATCACGAAGGCGATGTGCCCGCCTAGGGAGACCGGCCGTCTTGCGTTCAGGCCCCTCAGGGGCGGCCTCTCGTAACCGAGTCTTCTGGCTATGCGAAGCACGCGCGCGCGCGTTTCCTCGGAAATCTCGACCGACCGGTTGGCGTTCAGGACCACGGACACCGTGGACTGGGAGCAACCCGCTTCGCGCGCGATGTCGCTCATGGTGACCCGCCTCGACCCCTTGACGGCATCTTGGGCGGCTGATTCCGTTTTCTGTCTGGGCGGATCCGTCAAGAGCTGTTCACTTCAGGTCCTTGCATGCACATTCGAGTCGATTCCGACCATAGGCCAACACATTTTGGTTGACAACTAAAGACTATCAGTAAATGCTAATAATGTTTAGGAGGCGCGGCGCAAGCCCCCACCCGGACGTATGCAAGAAGGAGGAGATCATGAAGAAATCTGCAATTCGATTCGCGGCGCTGGCGGTCGGTGCCCTGGCAGTTGCCGGGCCTGCCGCCGCAGACTTGCCGCCACTGGAAATGAAGGAACGCTACAAGGTCGGCTTCCCGCAGATGGAGAGCAACAATCCTTGGCGGATCGCGGAGACCAAGTCGTTCGAGGACACGGCCGAAGGTTGCGGCTGGGACCTTGTCACGACCGATGCGGCAGGTTCCGCGGCAAAGCAGGTCGCCGACGTCGACAGCATGATTGCCCAAGGAATCGACGTGCTGTTTCTCCCGCCACGGGAGGAAAAGCCGCTCATTCCCGCCGTCATGCGGGCACGGGCAGCCGGCATACCCACTTTCCTGGTGGACCGGTCCGTCGACCCGAATGTCGCCCGTGCCGGGGAGCACTACGTCGCGTTCCTGGGATCGGACTTTGTCGATCAGGGGCGACGCGTGGCCGAGTGGACGCTGGCGAATTTCGAGGGTGAAGAGGGAATCATCATCGAACTTGAGGGAACCACCGGGTCTTCGCCGGCAAACGACCGGCGCAAGGGCTTTGACGATGTCATGGCGATGCACGACAACATGACCATCGTCGCGTCGCAGACCGGGGACTTTTCACGCGACCTGGGCCGGCAGGTGATGGAAACGCTGCTGCAGGCGCATCCGGACGTCAACATCGTCTATGCCCACAATGACGAGATGGCCATTGGCGCAATCCAGGCCCTCGAGCTTGCAGGACGAAAGCCCGGCGAAGACGTGCTTGTCGTGTCCATCGACGGAACCCGCGACGCCCTGCAGGCCATCATCGACGGCAAGATGGGAGTGACGGTGGAATCGTCGCCCTTCTTCGGGCCGCTCGCGTGCGAAACCATGAAGCGCTACGCAAACGGGGAAGAAATCGAGCCGTGGGTCAAGGTGGAGGACCGGATATTCACCATCGAGAATGCGGCTGACCATATCGACGAAGCCTACTGAAGCGCGCCTGCGGCGGGGACCTCCCCCAGACCCCGCCGCAGGCGACCGCAGGAACGCCGATGTGGAACCGCATCGTGCAGCGGCCGTGCGAAGCCGCGCCGCCCGGCACCGGATCCGTAGCTGGAGTTCACGGGCGATTCCGGTGTATGAACCGCCACAGGAAATGCACCGGATGACACCACTGCTCGAAATGACGGCGATCGACAAGGCGTTCTCCGGCGTCAGCGCGCTCGTTCAGTCACGTCTCGAAGTCCGGCCCGGCGAAGTCCACGCGCTGATCGGGCAGAACGGTGCCGGCAAGTCGACGCTCATCAAGATCCTGACCGGCGCCTATCGCCGGGACGGCGGCAGTGTGATCTTTGACGGCGCGCCGGTGAATTTCTCGTCACCGCGGCAATCCCAGGACGCCGGAATCGCCACGATATACCAGGAGCTCAATCTCGTTCCGCTTCGCACGGTGACCGAGAACGTGATGCTCGGCTACGAACCGCGAAGATGGGGCGGGTTCATAGACTGGAGACGGGCGCACCGGCGAACCCGTGAGATTCTCGACGGCTTTGGAGTGAACGTTGACGTCAGGGCTCCGCTTGAGCGCTGTTCCACGGCCATCCAGCAGCTTGTGGCGATTGCCCGGGCGGTTTCGATCAATGCCAGGCTCGTCATAATGGACGAACCCACCTCGTCGCTTGACGACCGCGAGGTCGACGTTCTGTTCGGGGTGATCGACAGGCTGCGCCGGAACGGCGTTTCCGTGCTTTACGTGTCGCATTTCCTGGATGAGCTGTTTCGGATCTCCGACCGCGTCACGATCATGCGCGATGGCCGGACCGTCGGCTGCCGTCCGATCGCCGAAACATCGAAGCTCGAGCTGATCGCCGACATGCTGGGACGCGATGCAGAGGAAATCCGGTCCGCCGGAATGACGGGATTTGGCGGTGTCCACGCCGCGTCCGGGGAGCGTCTGCTCGCCGTCGAAGGCGCGGCGACGCTCAATCGGCTCAAGGACTTCAGCATGGACCTGCGTCGCGGCGAAATCGTCGGTCTCGGCGGCCTGCTGGGGTCGGGAAGGACCGAGGCGGCCAAGGCGCTTTTCGGCGTTGATCGGTTGACTGCGGGAAGCATCACTCTCAAGGGAGCGCGGGTCTCATGGATGTCGCCCCGCCAAGCAATTTCCGCAGGCCTGGGCTTCCTCACGGAGGACCGCAAGTCCGAAGGGATCATTCCGGATCTGTCGCTTCGCGAGAACCTGACGCTGGCCATGTTGCCAAAAATCTCGCGCCGCGGGCGAATTCGCCATGACGAAGAGCGCAGGCTGGTCGAACGCTTCATCAGAGAACTGGACATCAAGGCCGCTCACATGGACCAGCCGGTTCGGGAACTTTCAGGGGGAAACCAGCAAAAGGTGCTGCTCGCCCGCTGGCTGGCGCTCGAGCCTGAACTGCTGATTCTTGACGAGCCGACCCGGGGCGTGGACGTCGGCGCAAAGGCGGAGATCCAGCGAATAATCCGTGATCATGTCGAACAGGACATCAGCGTCCTGCTGATCTCTTCGGAATTCGAGGAGCTTGTGGAGGGCGCCGACCGCATATTCCTGCTCCACGACGGGCGCACGACGTCAACGCTGAGGAACCCGGGAGTCACCGAGGACATGCTGATCGGCGCGGTCGCGCACAACGCGAATGAAGCGAGCGTTCAGGACGGGCAATGAGAGCGCAAGGCGAGGCGATTCGGGACATGGTCGGCTCGCTGCTCCGGCGGGCGAAGGGCCGCGGTCCGTTCCGTCACGGAGGCCTGGTCGCGCTCGTGATCCTGCTTGCCTTCAACGCGCTGGTCACCCCGAACTTCCTGCAGCTGCAAACGCTGTTCGTGAACGTCAGCCAGGTCGCGACCATCGCGATCGTCGCGTTGGGCATGACGCTCGTCATCGCGACGGCGGGGATCGATCTTTCGGTCGGAGCTGTGATGGCTCTTGCGGGCGCGACTGCGCCATTGATCTTCATGTCGGCCTTCGGGCAGGCCTATCCCGTCACGGGCCTTGTCCTGGCATTTGTCGTGCCGTTGATTGTCGCGGCCGCCTGCGGCCTGTTCAACGGGCTGATCGTCAGCGTCCTCGGAGTGCAGCCCATAGTTGCGACACTCATCCTCTTCATTTCCGGGCGCGGCCTGGCGCAGCTGCTGACCAACGGGAACCTGCAGACGTTTTCCAATCCTGCGTTCAGCTATCTCGGCGCCGGAAAGATTCTGGGCTTGCCGTTTCAGGGTTGGCTGGCGCTTGCCCTCGCAGGTTCGATATTCTGGCTCGTGAACCGGACCGCCTTTGGTCGCTGCATCCTGGCGATCGGCGGCAATGAACGGGCGGCAATGCTGGCAGGCATGCCGATACGCTCCGTCAAGATCGGCGTGTACATGATCTGTGCGGTGCTGTCCGGCATTGCCGGCCTGATCGTCGTCGCCATCAACTCCGCCTCCGATGCAGCCCGGAACGGAAATCTCATGGAGCTTGACGCCATCGCGGCAGCGGTCGTCGGCGGCGCGTTGCTGCAAGGTGGGCGGGCACCGGTTTTCGGTGCGCTCGTGGGTGCAGTCATCATTCAGCTGGTGCGATACACGCTGCTGGCAAACGGCGTGGAGGACGAGGTCGCGCTCATCGCGAAGGCGTTGATCATCGTTCTTGCAGTCTATGTTCAGCAGGCACGGAAGGAATGACCACGCGGGGCCCTTTCGACCTTGATCTTCGCCACATGGTGCGTGGAGACACCCAGATGATCGGCGTCTGGGTCGCCTTGCTTGCGCTGATCGTCTTCGGCCTGCTCCGCTACGACAACTTTGGAAGCAGCTACAACATCTTCTCCTTCCTCAACTACAATTCGATGTTCATTGTCATTTCGATCGGCATGGCGTTGGTGATCATGACGGGCGGGATCGATCTGTCGGTCGGGTCCGTGGCTGCGTTCACGTCGGTCTGCGCCGCCTATCTCAGCCCGTATGGCATCGAAATCGCGTTGCCGGGCGGCATGGCCGCCGGTGCCGCGATTGGCGGGGTGAACGCGTTTTGCATCATCGCGATGCGCATACCGCCGTTCATCGCCACGCTTGCGACCATGCTAGGAGCCAAGGGCGGCGCTCTGGTGATCAGCGGCGCCCAAACGGTCTCGGTCGACTGGTCAAGCAACTTTACCGTGTTCGGCATGGGAAAGGCGTTCGATCTCGTGCCCTGGACAATTCTGGTGACGCTCCTGGTCGCACTCGTTGCATGGGCCATTCTTGAGCACACGTTGCTCGGAAGGACCATTCTGGCAATCGGCGGAGGTGAAGAAGCCTCGGCGCTGATGGGACTCGGCGTGACTCGGGCCAAGACGTTCGTGTACCTTTTCAGCGGTGCATGCGCCGGTCTTGCCGGCGTGATCCTCGCGTCCGGCTATGGAGCTGGCCAGCCATTGGAGGGACTGGGCTGGGAACTGTCGGCAATCGCGTCAGTGGTGGTCGGCGGAACCTTGCTGACCGGCGGGCTGGGTTCGATCCCTGCAACGGTCGCCGGCGCTCTCCTGCTCGGTCTGGTATTCAACATCCTGAACTTCGAGAACGGCAAGGGCACGATCAGCCTTAGTGCATATTGGCAACTGGTCATACGCGGCGCCTTCCTGTTCCTCGTCATCCTGCTGCAGTCGCAGTTTCGTTCGAGACCGAATGCTCCGCGTTAGCATCAATTCAGGCTTGCGTCGTGACCGGATCACTTACAGATCGCGGATTCGGTGCCGAGACTTGCGGGACAAGGAACCTCGCACCCTAGGCAGAAGGCGGCAAGGGCGTGAGCCGAGGCCGGCGCTGATCGCCGGACAGGCGCACCTCCGATCAAGGCCGTTTGTCAACACGGCGCATTCGAAGGGTGCGCCCCGCACGGGCACTTCTGACCATCATTTCAAGCGGCTCGTATGGACGAGCTGGAAGAGGCGTTGCCAGCAACGGAAAGGCACGGCCTCATGGGGCCTCATCGAACCCAGGAATTGTCAAGACAGTGAAACTTCCAGTTTCAGGGGCGTTTGGTTTCGATGCCGCCTCGGATTGCGAGATTTCGTCGTCCGCACCGCGGGCGCCATTCGGACTCTTGACGGGTATCCGGCCAAAGCAACGCAAACTGTTTGAGGCCTGTCGCCGGCCGCCATGAGATGTCGGGAGGCACGGATCGAGAGCTGATGCTTGCGCCGAGCTTGCCCGGGTTCCGAACCGGTTCGGGCAGGTCGACCGCATTCATCAGATTCGACCGGCTTGGCATTGCGTTTCCGGAACCGTGAGCCCTTGGGCGGCACTCCTTTCCGTCCGTCAGCACGTCGATCACGGCGCAGCGTACGTCTCCGGGTCGGGCCGACGCTGAGCGCCGGGCAGGGCCACGGTGCATCGGGGCCGTTCGGACGATGCTGCCTTGGCCGGCGCGGGCCTTGGGAGCTTCCCCGCGTTCCTTCCGCAGCCACTGCCGATGTCAATGCCGAAGCATGATGTTGAGGCCGACATTGCGTGCCGGCCTTGGCGGCAACGCGGTCATGGTCGCCCGTCACTTCAATGACGTTGTGCGAGCGCGGTTCGCATTTTTCCGCCCGACGGGCATTCAAGTGCAGAATGCCGTCAACGAAGTGAAGGATCGAAGACCGGGATCGAGGTGAACGCTCATGCAGGCCTCTCACGATGTCTGCCAGTCAGGGAAGGCCCATCGTCACCGTCAACCCAGGTGACATGGGCGCCATGCGGGTCGGCCCACGCAATTGGGCTGCCGTTCAGGGCCATCAGGAAGTCGCTTCCAGGCCGCTCGTCGGCCATTTCGCTGCCAAAGTCGCTGAACAGCATCGGAGATTCGTTCGAAACCCAATGATCGGTCAGGTCGCCGACCCGTCGGGCAAAGGCGTCACGCTGCGCCTGGTCAAGTGCGTAGGACAGGACCGCCGAGTGAAACACGACGAGTGTCGCATCCTTGGGTGCCCGTGCGCACAGACGGTCCAGGTCGTCTGTATGGAGATTTCCCTCTTCCAGATGAATCTCCTCCTCCGAGGCAATGTCCATCGCCGCCCGCAATCGCGCCAGCCTGGCGTGTTCCGAGGGCCAGACAAGCAACTCGAGCCACGCGCGCTGTTCCGGGTCGGCGACATCAAGCGGATTCGTGTCCAACCCTGCGCGCCATGCCACGGCGGGAAGGGCATCAGGCACCGGCACATGTCCGTACGTCTTGCAATGCATGACTACCTCCTGTCGGGAGGAACTGCCTCGCAGAACCGTGCCATTGAAGGCATAGCTGTACCGGTCCGGAACAAGGCACAGCCCGGCCGAAGCGCCGATTTCGAGAAGCGCCAGCGGCTGCGGAAAGCAGCAAAGCAAGGGCAGGAGGGTGGCACAGCGGCCCGGCTCGTTGGTTTGCGTGCTACGCGAAAGGACGATTCGCAGCAGGTCGTCTGGCTGTCCCAGCATGATCGCGCGCGCCTCCTCGAACGACGGCACGTGTCCCAGGAGCCTGCGCAAGGATGCCAGGAGCAGATTGGGCTGGCGCTTGTTGCCGGGGAAAGAGGAAATCACGTCAATGAGGTCCGGATCTTCGGCGATTCTCAGACCGAGATCTTCGTAGACCGGGCACCGGTCGCGAGTCTCCTTCCTTGAGAAGAAGAGAAAGCGCTCCCTTGCCTGTTTCCTGGCTTCGCTGCTGATTCCCTGGTCCAAGATGTCGGTTCGTCAGATTCCGTGCGGATCGGGAATGCCGGGCCGCACGGTGTCAGTTTGCATTGCTTTCGATTTCGTCCATGGCGCCCGCTGGACACAATGGCAAATGGACCTTTTGCACTGGACGCGTGGAATCGTGCAGGTTCGGGCGGTGCACTCGAGATGCCTGGGTCACAAAACTTCCAGACTCAATTGCGATTTGCGTCAGATCCAAACAAAGGGCCTTATTTTTAGTTGTTTTCGGCACCATACCGTTTTCCCAAAAAAATCGGAATCAACACTAAGTCCGCATGAGGCCTGGATTCACATCCCTGTCCGCGCATGCACCGACAGGAGGGGACTCGGTCATGATTCGCTTCCGGCCGGCAAGCCCCAAGGGAGATCTTGATCAATCAAGCAGGCTGATACCGTCGGACGTCAATCTCGTCAGCGCGCGCCCGCATTCGCGTCGCGTCGTGCCACGCCTGCATCCTGAGCAGCAGGTCCATGCTAAGGCCGAAAGCCTTCTCCACCCGCAGCGCCATTTCAGGCGACAGCGAGGCATTGCCGTTCACGAGGTCCGAAAGTGTCGCGCGGCGCACGCCGAGAATCCGTGCGGCCGCAGCAACGCTCAATCCCGACTCCTCAAGGGCCTCGATCCGGATGAACGTTCCGGGATGAGGGGGAGCCATCCCCATCTTGATGCCGGCGCTGGTCATCAGTGATAGTCCTCCAGGTTCAGGCGCTCGATCGCGCCGTCGCGCTCCTCGAACGTGATCCGCCAGTTGCCCGACACGGACACGCTCCATTCGCTGCTGCGATCGCCCGAAAGCCGGTGCACCCGCCATCCGGGCGGCGCGTCGCGGATGAAGCCGTCCATGGTCTCCGCCATGGCCAAGGCCGCCAGGATGCCGCGCACCCGCTCCGCCAGGTCCTGCTTCAGCAGTCGGGGCGAATCGTCCTCGTACAGCAGACGCAGTCCCCGATCGCGAATGGATCGGACGATCATGCGCAAATGTGTACGGCAATGCCGTTCATGCAGCAAGGGCATTCCGTATCGGAGGCGCCGGGTTGCAGCGACGGTTCGTGAACCGGAATGATTGGTTCGGGCCGAACGACAGTCGCAGTCAGCGCGATTGACCGGATCGCCGCAGCTGACGTTCGAGGACATTAAACGACGCCGGCTCGGGCCATAACCGGCAAGACTTCGGCCAGTTCATTTCCAGCCGGTGTTCGTGGCGAAGGGGCGAATTCTACCGGCCTGCAGCTCGCAGACTTGACGGCGAGGCCGATGGCCCTGTCACTTCTGCGTCCGAACCAACCCAACCGCGCTTTCGAGATCGTCCTGCCCAAGATCGGCGGATTGGCTCAATTTCCGTGAGCGCTGGGAGAGAGAAAAACAAAAGGGCCCCTGAAGCTCCAGGACCCTTCTGTCGACCGGGCAATTCCCAGTCCTTTGACCGAGATGTGAGTACCATCCGCAAAGCTTGGAAGTGAAGTCGTTCAGGCTCCCGCAATTCCCGACAACTTGACTTCCCGCTGATCGACGGCCGTTCCTTGCGGACGGCAAGGGCCAGCTGGCCGCCGCGCGCAGGACTTATGGCCGGACGGCTGTCCGGACGATGAAGTGTCGGCGAAGGGCGGGATCGGGGTCGGTCGAGCGTGGCCGGGGCGGCGACGGCCCGGCGCACGGAGTCGGGGTTCGGGTCGAGACGCGCTGGCAGGCCGGACACGGCAGACTGCATGACGGCGGCGGAGACCGGCGACGGCGTCCGGGCCTGGGAGGTCCGGAGGCGTGTCCCGGACTGCAGGGAGGCCTGTGAGGGGAGATGGCCGGACCAGCCCGGAATGTCGCAAGCGCCATTTGCCGGGACACACCCTCCTTTGTGCGGAACTGCGTCCAGCATTCGCGGATGCCCGGCCTTGCCGAGAGCAGGAAAATGGGCTTTGTTTCCGCGACCAGAGCGCTCGCTGCCGCAACCACTCCGGAGCATTCCGGCAATGCCCTTCACCCTGAAGCAGGTACGGTACTTCGTCGGTGTGGCCGAACACGGATCGTTCAGCCGCGCGGCGGTCGAGCTGGCCATTTCGCAGAGCGCCCTGACGGAGGCCGTCAAGGAGCTTGAGGGGCATCTGGGGATCAAGCTCTTCGAGAGGCGCAGGCGCGGCATCGAGGTGACGCATCACGGGCACGTGTTCATGCGCCATGCCAAGGCGATCCTGGCGGAGGTCTCCAGCGCCGAGACGAGTCTCGCCGACGGGAACGGCCGCCTGGGCGGCACGCTGAACATCGGCGTGACCTCGCTGACATCGGGTTACGTGCTGTCCGACCTGCTGGCCCGCTTCAGGCGGTCCCAGCCTGAAGTCGAGGTCAGCGCGCTGGAGGACACCTCCGAGT
The DNA here is from genome assembly GCA_009843725.1 of Boseongicola sp. SB0675_bin_26. GTDB lineage: Bacteria > Pseudomonadota > Alphaproteobacteria > Rhodobacterales > Rhodobacteraceae > JAJEFO01. Next base: position 16,196 of record VYCX01000125.1, on the reverse strand, counting down.
ACCTGGAGCATCTGCTGATTGGCGGGGAGCTGGACGTCGCGGTGATGCTCGTCGGCAACCTGCGCAACCCCTTCGCGCTCCATTCCGAGCTGCTGTCGGTTTCGCCGTACCGGCTCTGGCTGTCGCTCGGCCATCCGCTGACCGCGGCGGAAAGCATATCGCTCGAGGATCTGACGGGCGAAGCCCAGATCGTCCTGGACGTCGACGAGATGCGCGAGGAGACCAGCCGGCTGATGTCGAGCTTTCCTGCACGACCGCGCATAGCGTTTCGCACCCGCTCGGTCGAGGCGGTCCGTTCGCTGGTGGCCAGCGGCGCCGGCGTGTCGCTCATGCCCGACATGGTCTACCGTCCGTGGTCGCTGGAGGGGAACCGCATGGAGAGCCGTGACGTCTCGGTGCAAATGCCGGTCGTCCAGGTCGGGCTTGTCTGGCGTCGCGGCGCGAGCGTCTCGCGCGCCACCCGCGCCTTCCTTTCGGTGGCACAGAGCGGCCATGGCTCGCGCCCGCGCTAAGATATCGCAAAAACCGATATCATGACGCGGAAAATTGAATTTGCCTAAGCTTGGCCGCTCCACGATCCTGCCCCCAGGAAACCAGAGGGAGAATCATCATGAACGGCAAATCTGCATCCGCCGCCGCCTTCGGGCTTCTCGCCGCCCTCGCGGCGCAGCCCGCGACGGCGGAAATGGTGACCGAGCTTGGCGAGGGCGAAGGGCAGCTGAACATCGTCGCCTGGCCCGGCTACATCGAGCGAGGAGAGACCATGGAGGCGTTCGACTGGGTCACCGGGTTCGAGGAAGCGACCGGCTGCATGGTCAACGTCAAGACGGCGAACACCTCCGACGAGATGGTGGCCCTGATGAACGAAGGCGGGTTCGACCTTGTGACGGCCTCGGGCGACGCCAGCCTCAGGATGGTCGCGGGCAGGCGGGTCCAGCCCGTCAACACCGAACTGATCCCCAGCTGGGACACGATCGACGACCGGCTGAAGCAGGCACCCTGGCATTACGTGGACGGAAAGAACTACGGGACGCCCTACATGTGGGGGCCGAACGTGCTGATGTACAGCACCGAGGCGTTCGGGGACGCGCCACCGACCTCCTGGTCCGTCGTGTTCGAGGAGCAGGTCCTGCCTGACGGCCGGAGCAACTCGGGCCGGGTGCAGGCCTATGACGGACCCATCCACGTGGCGGACGCAGCACTGTACCTGATGACGCACAGGCCGGACCTGGGCATCGTGTCGCCCTACGAACTGAACCAGGACCAGTACGCTGCCGCCCTGGACCTTCTGCGCGACCAGCGCAAGCTGGTCGGCCGCTACTGGCACGACGCCTTCATCCAGATCGACGACTTCAAGAACGAGGGCATGGCGGCCTCGGGCTCCTGGCCGTTCCAGGTGAACCTGCTGCAGGCCGACGGAGCCCCGGTTGCCAGCGTCATCCCCGACGAGGGCGTGACCGGCTGGGCCGACACCACGATGATGCATGTCGACAGCGCGAACCCGAACTGCGCCTACATGTGGATGGAACACACGCTTTCCTCCAACCTGATGTCGGATCTCTCGGTCTGGTTCGGGGCGAACCCTGCGGCGCCGGCCGCCTGCACGGACGGGCGTGGCATGCAGACCGCTGAAGGCTGCACGAAGAACGGCTTCGACGACTTCGAGAAGGTCCGCTTCTGGCAGACGCCGGTCACGCAATGCGAAAGCCAGGGCGAATGCGTGCCCTACTACCGGTGGGTCTCGGACTACATCGGCGTGATCGGTGGACGGTAGCCTTGAAGACGTCCAGCGCGGCGGCCGCGCCGCGCAGGGCGGCAGGCAGGCAATTACAGCCGGAATCAGGCGCAAGGGGGGCTCGCGCCATTTGCGGT
>VYCX01000125.1:0-14314 GCA_009843725.1 Boseongicola sp. SB0675_bin_26 | reverse complement strand
CGACCCTCTCCGGGTGGCGGGTGCGCCGTGGAGATTCTAGACGTCCGCCGGCCCTCTGCCCCGCCGAGGGACGGCAGGCAGGCAATGACGGCGGCAATCAGGCTCAAGGGCGTCTCTCGCCATTTCGGATCCGTCCGCGCGGTGGACGACGTGGACCTGGAGATCAGGGAAGGCGAGTTCTTTTCGCTTCTCGGTCCGTCGGGCTCGGGCAAGACGACCTGTCTGCGGCTCATCGCGGGCTTCGACCAGCCGACCTCCGGCGCGGTCGAGATCTTCGGCACGGACGCAACGGCCACGCCGCCCTACCGGCGTCCGGTGAACACGGTCTTTCAGGACTACGCCCTCTTCCCGCACCTGAACGTGCGCGAGAACGTCGCCTACGGGCCGAAGGTCCGGGGGGACCCCGGGCCCGTGCGGCGGAGGCTGGCGGACGAGGCGCTGGACCTGGTGGCGCTGGGCGGGTTCGGCGACCGCAGGCCTTCGGAGCTTTCAGGCGGGCAGCGCCAGCGCGTGGCCCTGGCGCGCGCGCTGGTCATGGAGCCCAGGGTGCTGTTGCTGGACGAGCCGTTGGGCGCCCTTGACCCGAAGCTGCGCGAGCAGATGCAGGGCGAACTGAAGGCGCTGCAGCGCCGTCTCGGCATCGCCTTCGTCTTCGTCACCCACGACCAGGCCGAGGCCCTGTCGATGTCCGACCGGATGGCGGTCTTCAACGAAGGCCGCGTCCAGCAGCTGGGCACCCCTCAGGAAGTGTACGACCGTCCGCAGAAGCCGTTCGTGGCAGATTTCGTGGGATCCTCCAACGTCCTGCCGCCCGAAATGGTCGAGCGCCTGACCGGCAAGGCCGCCCGAGCCAGCCTGCGGCCTGAATCAATCCGCATGGGCAGCGGCGGGGTCTCGGGCACGGTCGCCAGGCGTTACTTTCTGGGCTCGGCGACCCGCATCGAGGTGGCGAGCGAGGGCGTGACGCTGAACGTGCTCCTGCCGAAGGGATCGGAGGTGCCCGCGACCGGCGCGGACGTCTCGCTCGTGTGGGAGGCTGACGCCCTGCACGTCATGCCGGGAGACGATCATGGCTGACGTCGCCGCCCGCGCCCGGAATTCCGCCCGCGCAGCGGCGCTTTCGCGCGTCTCGGACGCGCTGTGGCGGCGACCCAGCCTGCTGCTGCTTGCGTTGGTCGTCCCGCCCCTGCTGTGGCTGGGGATCGTGTACCTGGGATCCCTGTTCGCCCTTCTGGCGCACAGCTTCTTCTCGATCGACGAATTCTCGGGGCTGGTGAAGTACGAGTTGACGCTCAAAACCTATGCCGAACTGTTCCGTGCCTCGAACTTCGACATTCTCGTTCGCACGATCCTGATGGCCAGCGCGGTCACAGTCGCGGCCGCCGTCGTTGCCTTCCCCATCGCCTATTTCGCCGCGCGTCACGCCCGGGGGCGCTGGAAGGCGGCGTTCTATCTCGGGGTCATGCTGCCCCTGTGGTCGAGCTACCTTGTCCGCGTCTATTCCTGGAAGCTGATCCTGGCCAAGGAGGGCATCCTCAACTGGGTGTTCGAGACGCTGCGGCTGACCTGGCTGCTGGAAGCCTACCTGTCCGTCCCGGGCATCGGGGGCAACTCGCTGTCGGTCAGCTGGACGGGAACGTTCCTGGTGTTCCTCTACATCTGGCTTCCGTTCATGATCCTTCCGGTGCAGGCCGCGCTTGAACGGGTTCCGCCCTCGATGCTCGAAGCCTCGGGCGACCTTGGCGCACGGCCCGGACAGACGGTCCGCAACGTCGTCCTTCCGCTGGCCCTGCCCGGGATCGCCGCAGGCTCGATCTTCACCTTCTCGCTGACGATGGGGGACTACATCATCCCGCAGATCGTCGGAACCTCGGCCCGGATGATCGGCCAGGCGGTCTACCAGTTCCAGGGCACGGCGGGAAACATCCCCCTGGCCGCCGCCTTTGCCGTCGTGCCGGTCGTCGTCATGGGATTCTACCTGACGCTCGCACGGCGCACCGGAGCGTTCGATGCGCTCTAGGGCCGCACTCGGACTGAAGATCGCGGCCATCGGCGGGCTCCTGTTCCTTCACCTGCCGATTCTCCTGATCTTCATCTACGCCTTCACGACCGAGGACAAGAGCTACCAGTGGCCGCCCCCGGGCCTGACCCTGAAATGGTTCGCGGTCACGTGGAACCGCCCCGATGTCTGGGCGGCGCTCGGACTCAGCCTAAGGGTCGCGGCGATCTCGACCGCGATAGCCATGCTGCTCGGCACGCTTTGCGCGGCGGCCGTCGCACGGTCGCGGTTCTTCGGACGGGAGGCGGTCTCTCTCCTGGTGATCCTTCCCATCGCGCTTCCGGGCATCATCACCGGGATCTCGCTGCGATCGGCGTTCAGCGTTGCCGACATCCCGTTCAGCTTCTGGACGATCGTGCTGGGGCACGCGACCTTCTGCATCGTGGTCGTCTACAACAACGCCGTGGCGCGCTTCCGGCGCACGTCCGGCAGCCTGATCGAGGCCTCAATGGACCTTGGCGCGACGCATTTCCAGACGCTGCGCTTCGTCATCATGCCCAACATGGCCACCGCGCTTCTTGCCGGCGGGATGCTGGCCTTCGCGCTCAGCTTCGACGAGGTGATCGTCACGACCTTCACGGCGGGACAGCAGCAGACCCTGCCGATCTGGATGCTGGAAGAGCTGGTCAGGCCGCGCCAGCGGCCGGTCACAAACGTGGTGGCGATGGTCGTGGTGCTGGTCACGTTCCTGCCCATCCTCGGCGCATACCACCTTAGCCGCGGGACCGAAACGGTTGCCGGCCAGGGCAAATGAAAGGAGAAAGTCATGGAAACCGAGATGTTGATCGGAGGCGGTTTCGAGGCGGGAACCGAGGCGGAGGAGACCGTCCTCAATCCCCGCACCGGCGAAACGATCGTTCAGGTGCCGGAAGCGGGTTCCGGCCAGATCGACCGCGCGGTCGCGGCGGCACGGACGGCCTTCGCGGGATGGTCCAGGACCACGCCGGGCGAGCGCTCGGGCGTTCTTCTGAAAATCGCCGACGCGGTTGAGGCGAACCTCGAGAGCCTTTCCGCGCTGGAGGCGCTGAACTGCGGGAAGCCGATCAACGAGGTCCGCAACGAGGAAATCCCCGCGGTCGCCGACTGCTTCCGCTACTTTGCCGGCGCGGTGCGGTCCATGAGCGGACCGGTGGCGGGCGGCTACATGGAGGGCCACACCTCGATGATACGGCGCGACCCGATCGGCGTCGTGGCCTCCATCGCGCCCTGGAACTACCCGATCATGATGATGGCCTGGAAGCTTGCGCCGGCGCTGGCCGGCGGCAACACCGTCGTGATGAAGCCGTCGGAGCAGACACCGCTGACCGCGCTGGCCTTTGCCCGGATCCTCGCAGGCATTCTCCCCGAAGGTGCCGTGAACGTGGTCACGGGCCAGGGCGGATCGGTCGGCAACACGCTCATCAACCATGACGGCATCGACATGATCTCGATCACTGGCGACGTGGCGACTGGCAAGAAGGTGCTGATGGCGGCTTCAAGGGGCGTCAAGCGCACGCATCTCGAGCTGGGGGGCAAGGCGCCGGTCATCGTCCACGGCGATGCCGACCTGGCGCGCACCGTCGAGGGGCTGAGGGCGTTCGGCTACTACAATTCGGGGCAGGACTGCACGGCGGCCTGCCGCGTCTATGCCCATGCCGACATCTATGACCGGTTCGTGGCCGATCTCACGGCGGCGGCGTCCAGCATCGTCTACGACAGCCCGGACGACGCGGCGAACGAGATCCCGCCCCTGATTTCCGCCCGCCAAAGGGACCGGGTCGCAAGCTTCGTCGAACGGGCATCGGCGCAGTCCCATGTCGAGATCACGACCGGCGGCATGGCTGAGGATGGCCCCGGCTACTACTACAGGCCCACGGTCGTGGCCGGCGCCCTGCAGGAGGACGAGATCGTCCGGCGGGAGGTCTTCGGCCCCGTCGTCTCCGTCACAAGGTTCACCGATGGCGATCCGGTCGTGGACTGGGCCAACGACAGCCCCTACGGACTGGCCAGTTCCGTGTGGACAGGGGACATCGGAAAGGCCATGGAGACCGCGGCCGCGCTGCAATACGGCTGCACTTGGGTGAACACGCATTTCATGCTGGTCAACGAGATGCCGCACGGCGGCCTGAAGCAGTCCGGCTACGGCAAGGACATGTCAATGTATGCGCTTGAGGACTACACGACCGTCAGGCACGTGATGATCGCGCACTGACGAGGGCCGCCGTCAGTCCCTTTGGCGGTGGCCGGGCAGGTCCGGGGCGATGCCTTCCCCAATCTGCAGGCTGCCACCGGTGCGAAGCCCGGTCGCGATGATGGCCCCGGTCCGGGCGCATCGCATCGGTCCCGCCGCGCAAGACCACGGTGCGCCTGTTCGTCCGCCGGCCCTTCACTTTCGGGTCGCCGGACGGGACCAGGCGGATTCCGCCGCTGGCGAGGGCGCGGCACCTCCCGGCGACGAAACGATCGCCGCTGTCGTGGCCGCCATTGAAGTTGCGGGTCAGCAAGGTGAATGCCGAGTTGACGGGGATCACGGAATGCCCTGCGAATGCGGGCCTGGAAACCCTCATCAACGGGTTCCGGCGCCTGTCAAAGCAAAATTGCACGCTTTTCAGGAAGAGCGGCCCGGGTTTGGGAGCGATCCTTCCTGGATTTTTCTCCGCGTGGCGAGCCAAACGCAGGGAGCGAAACGACCGGAGGCCGGCGGGGATGCCGTCCCAAGGAGACTTCCTGAGCCTGCACGGCAAGTCGGCCGTGAGTGCGCTGCATCCGGACGTTTCACTCGCCGATGCCATACACACGTTTCGCGTTGTCGCCGAGAAACAGGGCCCGGGTCTCTGGCGTGAGGCCGAGGTCGTCGAGGCCGTCGAGCGCCTTCGTGGGCGAGATCATCGGATGGTTGGAGCCGAACAGCACCTTGCGGGCGCCGTTGGCGCGCAGCCACTCGACGAGCGGGGCCGGGTAGCGCCTGGCCGTCCAGGCCGAGGTGTCGATGTAGACGTTGGCATGCTTGGTGGCGACGGCGACCGCCTCGTCGGTCCAGGGATAGCCGATGTGTCCGGCGACGATCACCAGTTCGGGAAAGTCGAGTGCCACCCGGTCGAGATGGATCGGGCGCCCGACCTCGGAGGGCATCAGCGGGCCGGTATGGCCGATCTGGGTGCAGAACGGCACGCCGAGGTCGCAGCAGGCGGCATAGACCGGGTAGAACAGCCGGTCCGTCGGGGGCAGCTCCCACAGCCAGGGCAGCACGCGAATTCCCTTGAAGCCGAGTTCCGCGACGCAGCGCCGGACCTCTGCGACGGCCTGCACAGGCCGCGATATGTCGACTGAGCCGACGCCGATGAGGCGTTCCGGAAATTCGCTGACGAATCCCGCGACCTCGTCGTTGGAGATCATGACGCTGCGCGGCCCGACCCAGGCCGAGATCAGCGCCTTGGCGACGCCGGCCGCGTCCATCGCGCCGACCGTCGCCGCTACCGGGAGTTCCTCGGTCGGCGCCTCCTCCCGATTCCAGCGCCTGAGCGAATCGAAGATCGGGTCCCGCGCATGTCGCAGGGTGGGGTGCTGCGCCCAGGCGTCGATGATCATGTTCGGACTCCGCGGTTGTGCCATGTCATGTAAGGGGTTCACGGAGAATTCGGCAAGGCGGTTCCGCGTCGCCCGCGCACGCATCCATGGCCCTTGGGGCGCCCGGGCCGACACTGCCTCATGCCCGACACCTCTGCGTCGACACGGGGGAGCGTCGCCGTGCGGGGCGCCTTTCGCGGCCGGGACGGAATGCGCCCGGAGCCGGCATTCCGCCCGGTCGGGATGGGCTGCGTGATGCCAGCCGCCGCATGCCGCACCGAGCGGAGGGTGCCAAGGGAGGTCGACATGAAGGAGATTGGCTCGGCGCCGGCCCAATGCACGTTGCGGTCCACGTAGACGGTTTTCCGCGAAGCGTGGTGTTCCGTGAACGCGCCGGATTGCCGGGTCAGGGGCATGAGGCCCGATCGCGCCGACCGGGCTACGCGGCGGGACGCATCTGATTCTGGCGGGCGGGGACGCGGTTCCCGATGACGTCGGGAAACTCCATGTTGCCGAACCGCGCCGTCGCGTTCAAGCACGATTCAGAGATCGACGCTCGGGAGCCGGATTGGACCAGGCAACCCTCGGCTCCGGACCAAAAGGCCTACGCCGCTCCCGGCATGGCCGCCGCGTTCCTTGCCGCTGGCGCCGCGACGGTCTTGTCAGCTTCGGGTTTAGCGGCCGCGCATGCACAGGAAGCGCAGGAATTGGTGCTTGACGCTCGGGCCCCACTACGGAAGCAAGGTTCCTTGCGAATTGGCCATGACCCACCTCCGGTCGGTGGCGACGGCACGGCCCGATGGAGCGTTTGCCCCGCTTCCGAGGCTCGACGGAGCATATGCCCACGCTTGCGGGAGACGCGCGAGCCCGGCAGGACATGTGTGAACCTGACCGGGCCGGGCCGGGGATCGAATCGATTCGGTGACCATGTGATTGCGGATCGGGCAGGCCCGGGGACCGGAAGCGTCCAGTTCAATGAAAGATGTCAACGGTTCGATGTCTTGAGGGCGCGATTTCGGGACTTGAGCGGCGGATAATGTGTAACTAGAGGCAAGGGCATGAAGATCCTTTATCTTGGCGACGTAATGGGACGGTCCGGGCGCACGGCGGTTGTCGAGCGGCTCGGCGAATTGCGGGCACGCCTGCAAGCGGACTTCGTGGTGGTAAATTGCGAAAACGCGACCTCCGGCCTGGGAGCGTCTCCGGAGCATGCGGCCTCGCTGCTCGAGGCAGGCGCCGATGTGCTGACCTTGGGCGATCATGCGTTCGACCAGCGAGAAATGCTGTCGGGAATCGAGCGCGAGCCGCGCATTCTCCGCCCCTTGAACTTTTCGAAGGCCGCGCCGGGCGCAGGCGCAAAGGTGTTTGACGCTGGCAGCGGCCGGAAGGTCCTGGTGGCCCAGGTTCTCGGCCAGGTCTTCATGAACCGTCCCTATGACAATCCGTTCTCGGCCATTGACAAGATTCTGAACAGGTTTCCGCTTGGCGGCGCCGTTCACGCGAGTCTGGTCGACATTCATTGCGAGGCCACGTCCGAGAAGATGGCGATGGGCCATTTTTGTGACGGCCGTGCCAGTGCCGTTCTCGGGTCACATACACATGTGCCGACGGCGGACACGATGATCCTGCCTGGCGGCACGGCATACATGACCGATGCTGGAATGTGCGGCGACTACAACTCGGTGATTGGCATGGGCAAGGAAGAGCCGCTCAGCCGCTTCGTGACCGGCATGAGAAAACGCCGCTTTCAGGCCGCGCAGGGAGAGGCAACGCTGTGCGGCGCTCTCGTCACGACCGATGATGACACAGGGAAGGCCTTGGACCTGACGCCGGTGCGCGACGGCGGCGTGCTCGCGCCTCCGCTCTGAGGTAGATGCCCCGCAACCTGATCCTGCCCTTTCTCGCGTTGCTGATTGCCGGTGCGGGATGGGGCCTGACCCAACCCTTGGCCAAGATTGCCGTGAGCGAGGGCTATCGGCAGTTCGGGCTGGTCTTCTGGCAAATGACGATTGGAGCGGTTGCGCTGGGCATTCTGCAATTCGTCCGTCGCCGACGGGTCCGCTGGGACGCCCCGGCTCTCCTGGTCTATCTCCAGATCGCGCTGGTCGGCACGGTCATCCCGAACTCCGCCAGCTATGAGGCGATACGGCACCTTCCGTCTGGCCTTGTGTCGGTCCTGTTGTCGTTCGTGCCGATGTTCGCCTTCCCGATTGCCCTTGCCTTCGGGGTCGAGCGTTTCGTGCTGACCCGGCTGCTTGGACTGTGCCTGGGTCTTGCAGGCGTTCTCCTGATCGTGGGTCCGGAAGCGAGTCTTCCCGAACGCGCAATGGTCGCCTTCGTGCCGCTGGCGCTGATCGCGCCCTTCTTCTACGGACTGGAAAGCAACCTGATCGCAAAATGGGGCACGGCGGGACTCGATCCGGTGGACGCGCTGCTTGGCGCCCTGATCCTTGGTTCCGCAATCACGTTCCCGCTCGCGCAGGCGACCGGACAGTTTATCGACCCGAGGCCGCCATGGGCTTTGCCGGACATGGCGCTGCTTGCCGCATCGCTTGTCCACGTGATGGCCTACTGTCTCTACGTCTGGATGGTCGGGAGGGCCGGCGCCCTGTTTGCAGTCCAGGTGAGCTACCTCGTCACCGGGTTCGGCGTCTTCTGGGCGATGTTGCTTCTGGGCGAGATCTATTCGGTCTGGATCTGGGCCGCCATATGCCTGATGCTGCTGGGGGTATTCCTCGTCCAGCCGGGTCCGGGAGCCGGGGCGCTTGCGGGAGAGCCGGAAAGCGGGGAAAAATAGCCATGATGCCTGCACTTGCAAACCTGCACCCGGACGCGCCGGCGATCGCAACGCTCGTGGTCGTGGCCGTGATGTTCGCGTTGTTCATTCGTGAAGTCTACCCTCCGGAGGTGACGGCCATTGCAGGCGCCGGCGCGCTCCTGGTGCTCGGCCTGCTTCCCTACGAGGCGGCGGTTCATGTCCTCGCCAACCCGGCGCCATGGACGATCGCGGCAATGTTCATCGTGATGGGCGCCCTTGTGAGAACGGGGGCGCTGGAATGGTTCACCAGGCTCGCCGAATCCAAGGCGGACGACAGTCCGGCCATGGCGATCGGCGCGCTCATGGCCCTTGTCGTGGTCGCGTCGGCCTTCGTCAACAACACGCCCGTCGTCCTCGTGATGATCCCGGTCTTCGTCCAACTGACGCGGAAGCTGAGGATTTCGTCGTCCAAGCTGCTCATTCCGCTTTCCTACATGGCGATTTTCGGTGGCACCTGCACGCTGATCGGCACATCGACGAACCTTCTTGTTGACGGTGTCGCGCGGGCAGGCGGGATGGAACCCTTCACGATCTTTGAAGTGACGCCTGTGGCGGTCATCCTGGTCGCTTGGGGCGGCATCTATCTGCGCTTCCTGGGGCCACGCCTTTTGCCGGACCGCGCGAGCATGGGGACGCTGCTCGCAGACAAGTCAAAGATGAAGTTCTTTACGGAGATTGCGCTTCCGGAGGACAGTGCGTTGATCGGACAGGCAGTGACCGAGGTTGATCTCTTCAAACGTGGCGGCGTGAGGTTGATCGATGTCCTTCGGGGTGACGCGTCGCTCCGGCGGGATCTGGGTGACGTTCGCTTGCAGGCGGGGGACCGCGTCGTGGTCCGCACCCAGATGGAGGAACTCCTTGGCCTCAAGGCCAATCCGGACGTGCGGCTGGCCGAAAAGCTTTCGTCGCGGAAGACCTCGACGGTCGAAGTCCTGATCACGCCGCATGCGACCCTGGTCGGACGCTCGCTCGGGGATCTCAGGTTGCGGCGGCGGTACGGAGTCTACCCGTTGGCGGTTCACCGAAAGAACGAGAACATCGGCCGGCAGCTTGACGACCTCGTGATCCGGGTTGGCGACACTCTGCTTCTGGAGGGGTCCGCCGAGGACATTTCCCGGCTGGCGAGCGACACGGGCCTGGTCAACGTTTCCGAGCCGACCGCGCGGGCGTTCAGGCGCGGGCACGCGCCGCTGGCGCTTGGCACGCTTGCAGGCATCGTGGCATTCGCGGCAATCGGCGCCGCGCCGATCCTGCTCCTTGCCATGGTTGCGGTGGCCGTCGTGCTCTTGACCCGCTGCATCGATGCCGACGAGGCATTCTCGACGATAGATGGCCGGCTTCTCGGCCTGATCTTCGCAATGCTTGCCGTTGCCACCGCGATTGAGACCTCGGGCGCGATCCACCTGATTGTCTCCGCCATCGAGCCGCTCGTCTCGGCGCTTCCCCCGTTCCTGATCGTGTGGGCGATCTACCTGGTGACTTCGGTCCTGTCGGAGACGATAAACCACGCGGTGGCCGTGGTCGTGACACCGGTTGCCATCGGGCTCGCGTATTCCATCGGGGTTGACCCACGCCCCCTCGTCATCGCGGTGATGATCGCCGCCTCTGCCACGTTCGCGACGCCAATCAGCTACCAGACCAACATGATGGTCTACGGGCCTGGCGGTTACAGGTTCACGGACTTCCTTCGGGTCGGCATTCCGCTGAACCTCTCGACGGGCATTTTCGCGTCGTTGCTGATCCCTATCTTCTGGCCGCTTTGATGCACCGGCTTGCCTCGCGCCGCGCCGTGCGTGTCGTGCGGCGGCGTCCGGCCTCACGGCATTCGTGAAAGTGCTTGCAAATCGATCGATTCACAATTTGATCGTCTTGACCAAAACGGAAGCAGGCACATGAACATCTCTCTTCTCAAGACCTTGTGTGAAACCCCCGGCGTGCCGGGACATGAGGAACGCGTGCGCGGCAAGATCGAGCAGGAAGCCAAGCCGCTCTTTGACGTGGTGACCACCGATTCAATGGGGTCGCTGCATTGCGTCAGGAAGGGCAAGTCGAAAAGCCCGAAGAGGATCATGCTTCTCTGCCACATGGACGAGATCGGGTTCCTTGTGAGCCACATCTCGAAAGAGGGGTTCCTTTATCTCCAGACCGTGGGCGGTTTCGACCCAAGAAACCTGTTTTCGCGCAGGGTTCTCGTCTGCACGGGGAAGGAAGATCTCAAGGCCGTCATGAATCCGGGCGGACGGCCGGTTCACATTTCCTCTCCGGAGGACAGGAAGAAGATTCCGCAACCTCACGAGTTCTTCGTTGATACCGGCCTGGGCAAGCGAGCGAAGGATGTCGTCAAGGTCGGCGACATGGTCGTGATGGACGAGCCCTTTCTCGAACTCGGCGACAAGGTGGTCTCGAAGGCGCTCGACAACCGGATTGCCTGCTGGCTTGGCATCGAGGCGGTGCGCGGGCTTGGGAAGTTCAAGACCAGGTCCGAGATCCACGTGGTCTTCACGACGCAGGAAGAAGTGGGCCTAAGGGGAGCGCGGACCGCGGCGTTTCAGGTGAAGCCCGACATCGGGATCGGAATTGACACGACGCTTGCCTGCGACACGCCGGGCGTGCCTGAACAGGATCGCACGACAGAGCAGGGCAAGGGGTTCGGCCTGCATTTGCGTGACGGTTCCTTCATTGCCGACAAGGCCCTCTCGGAGGAGTTCGCGGCGCTGGCCGAGAAGGAGAAGATCCCGTACCAGCGCACAATGCTGCGCTCGGGAGGGCAGGATGGCGCTGCGGCGCAGCAAGCTGCGTCTGGCGCGCGTGCCGTCGGAATCGTGGTCGGCACGCGATACATTCACACGGTGACGGAAATGGTCGAAAAGAGCGACTTGCAGGCCGCGCGAGACATTCTTGTGGCGTATCTCAGGGCCAATTGAGTGCCGGCAGGCAGGGCGACGGCATCGTCGGATTCAGGCGGAAGCACTCATGTCGGGCGGCGGGCGCATCGTTTGCCAGCCTGACATGCGGCTGCGAAACCAGCTGCGCTGACGCTTCGCGAACCGCCTCGTGGCGACGATGGCCGCCTCGCGCGCATCGTCCAGTGACGTTTCGCCACGCACATGCGCGATCAGCGCGGGAGCGCCAATGGCCTTTGCCGAGGGGCGAGCGGGATGCCAGGCAGGCGCGTTCGCGCGTACTTCGTCAAGAAGGCCGTCAGAGAGCATGCGGGCGAAACGCCTTTCGATTCGCTCGTTGAGCCAGTCCTTGGGCGCGTCGACGATGATGGCCGCCGCACTGGCTAGTGGCAGGAGCGGGGGGGCGGTCTCCTCCTGCCAGGCGGCCAACCCTCGGCCGGTGGCTGTCAGGACTTCCCAGGCGCGCTGAACGCGCATCGGGTTCCGTCCGTCAATCCGGGCCCTGGTTTCAAGGTCCAGTTCGCCCAGAAGCTTGCTGATGCCGCCCGTGGCGATTCGCTTCATCGCGATGCGTCGCACTTCGTTCGGGATCTCGGGAATCGGGGCCAGCCCCTCCGTCAGGGCGGTGAAGTAAAGTCCGGTGCCCCCGACGATCACGGGCGTCGGGCCCTCGAGAAGCGGTGCAAGATCGCGGAGCCATCGGCCCACGGAATATTCGAGGTGGCCCGGCACGTGGCCGTAAAGCGCATGCGGCACTCTTGCCTCGGCTTCAGCGGAAGGCCTGGCGGTGAGAATCCGCCAGTCGGCAAAGACCTGCATGGCGTCGGCATTGATGATCGTCCCCCCGGTTCGCGTCGCGATTCCCATTGCAAGCGCGGACTTTCCGCTTGCGGTCGGACCAGCGATCAGGATCGGGAGACTCGGGTCGACCCGATCCAGGACGTCGTTCAATGATCCTTCGTTGAACATTCCGGAGTTTTCGGACATTTTCGCGCCCGAAGCAAAGCGAGAGCATGCGAGGACGAGCATCATGAGCAAGCCCAACGATCCTGCCTATTCCCGCGTGCTGCTGAAGATATCCGGCGAAGCGCTGATGGGCGATCAGGGTTTCGGGCTTCATCCACCCACCGTGGCGAAGATCGCCGAGGAAGTGAGGTCGGTGCAAGAGCTCGGTGTCGAAGTCTGCATGGTGATCGGCGGCGGCAACGTCTTCCGGGGACTGCAAGGCTCGGCGCAGGGCATGGAGCGGACAACGGCGGACTACATGGGCATGCTTGCCACGGTCATGAACGCGCTTGCGATGCAGTCCGCGCTTGAGGCGCTTGGCATCCACACCCGGGTGATCTCGGCGATTCGCATGGACGAGGTTGCGGAGCCCTACATTCGCAGGCGGGCAGTCAGGCACCTTGAGAAGAAAAGGGTTTGCATATTCGCCGCCGGTACCGGCAATCCGTACTTTACAACCGATACCGCGGCGACTCTGCGTGCCACGGAAATGTCCTGCCAGGCCATCTTCAAGGGCACCTTGGTCGACGGCGTCTATGACAAGGACCCCGCCAGACACCCGGACGCCAGGCGATACGACACGATCAGCTACGACGACGTCCTGGCGAAGAACCTGAAGGTCATGGACGCTTCCGCCATCGCGCTTGCGCGCGACAACGATCTTCCGATCATCGTGTTTTCTCTCGACGAGCCGGGCGGGTTTCGAGGCATTCTCTCGGGCGAGGGGACCTACACGATCGTTCAGGACAGGGCGTGAGTGCGTTGGGCTTCGCGGCATCTGCAACACACGGGAACTGAGAGACGCATATGCGCGCCCTGGTCCAGCGTGTCAGCCGCGCAAGCGTGACCGTCGACGGCGAGGTCGTTGGGGCAATCGGTCCCGGACTGCTTGTTCTGGCCTGCGCCATGGCGGGTGATCCACCTGAGGCGGTCTCGAAGCTCGCATTGAAGGTCGCACGGCTCCGAATCTTCGGGGACGATGAAGGTCGCATGAATCGCTCTCTGCTGGATGCCGGGGGAGAGGCGCTGGTCGTCTCGCAGTTCACGCTGGCGGCGGACACGTCTCGGGGCAACCGGCCCGGTTTCTCGACCGCCGCACCGCCGGAAGAAGGGGAGGAGCGCGTCGCCGCATTTGCTGCCGAAATTCGAGATCTCGGAGTCAGGGTCGCCGAAGGCCGCTTCGGCGCCGACATGAAGGTCAGCCTCACAAATGACGGGCCGGTCACGATCTGGCTCGACACCGGCGCGTGAGCTTGGGGACAGCTCTGCAACGTCAGGATTTCGAGGTAGTTCGGCTCTGCACGCCAGATCATGGGCAGCCGGAAGACAGCAAATCGAACCGTCATCAGCGAAGCTCCCGGCATTTCGCGTTCGCACTCCATGCAAGAGGATTCCGGGTGACACCGTTCGACGTTGCCTCCCGTTTCTGCATGTCGGGCGAATTCAGGCGATGGATCGGGAAGGACGGTTTTCCTATACAATGGTGGTCTCTTGGCGGTATAGAGTGGCCAATTCGCGGGGAGGGTGTCCTCAGGTTGGACGCCAGGATGACATGGCAGAAGAGTTCGAACTCGACCTTGACGACATTGAACGCCGGATGGATGGCGCGATGAACGCGCTGAGGCAGGAATTCCTGACATTGAGAACCGGTCGAGCTTCCGCCTCGATGCTGGAGCCGATAACGGTTGATGCTTACGGTGCCACGACGCCCGTGAACCAGGTCGGCACTGTCAACGTGCCGGAACCCCGCATGATCACGGTCAACGTCTGGGACAAGAACATGGTCGCCGCCGTTGAAAAGGCAATCCGCGACAGCGGGCTCGGCATCAATCCTGTGACCGATGGCACGATCATTCGGTTGCCGATCCCGGAACTTAACGAGGAACGTCGCCGCGAACTGTCGAGGGTTGCAGGCCAGTATGCGGAAAGCGCCCGGATTGCGATCCGGAACGTTCGCCGTGATGGCATGGACCAGGTCAAGAA
>VYCX01000458.1 GCA_009843725.1 Boseongicola sp. SB0675_bin_26 | reverse complement strand
GGGACGGCAGCCCGACAAGACGCTCGAAGGCCATCCGGTAAATCGCCAACGCACCCCCATCGAACCCCAGCGCCTCCCGTGCCATGCGAGCACCGAGCTCCCTCAGCTCGTCGGTGGAGTAGTACGCTTCCATGAAGCGGATCAACGCATCGATCAGCGGTGCCGGTCCGCGCGCCCGGCGCATCAGGTAGTAGATGTTGTAAAGCCGCTCGGTCAGGTAATAGAGCTTGCGCCGCGCGCTCCCGCCGCTCACCTCGACCGCGCCCTTTTCGACCAGACGGGCAAGCTGGGCGCTGCACTTGCTGGTCCCGAGCCTGGCCCGGTCCGCGATCTCGCGCGCGTTGGCCGGTTTCCAGAGATCGGCAAGGGCGAGATACACCTTCCGCTCCTGTGCCGGGAGCGCATCGAGGTGGCTCTTGAAATACTCGGTATGGTCGTCGACCAGGTCGAGGAGATCGGCCATCAGCTCGCGGAACGACAGATTCGCGCCGAACCGGGCCACGATGGTGAGCAGCCGAGGGCTGCCGCCGGTCAGGATCCGCAACGCCTGGATCGTCTGCGGCGCCCGCGCCTGCCCAGACACGGTCTGCCACAAGGTCGCGCAACCTTTCGTGTCGAGCGGATGCAACCGGATCACCCGGAACAGCTCGTAAAACGCTTCCCGGGGATCGTCCATCTGGTCGAAGCGGCTGGTCGCGCTCGCCAGCAGAACGATTCGCGGCTCGGTCTGCAGCACCTTCCGCAGCCGCCAGCCCGCATCGTCGTCGCCCATGTCCCTGAACAACATGTTCAGGTTCTCGACGATCAGCACGAGGCGTTTCTCTTCCCGGTCGGCAAAGTCCTGCAGCACCCCGAGGCACCGGTCCTCCAGAGTCCGGTCGTCATGGATAGTGCGCAGCCCCTCGAAGGTGCGGTGCAGGTCGACATCCCCTTCCCGGCGCGGCGCCTGGTCGGCCAGCCGGGCAACGCATTCGAGCCAGAACTCGCCCGCTGTCGAGACCTCGTAGCTTTCCTCCGCGAATACGATGGGAAAGAAGCGCGCCGCGAGATCGGCATCACGAATGACCTCCGCCGCCACTCGCAGCAGCAGGCTCGTCTTCCCGCTGCCACGCGGCCCGATCACGATCTGATGGGTGTTCGCGCTGCCCGAGCATTCGCGCAGCGCCTCGATCAGGGATTCGTACTCGGCCGTCCGGACGCAGAAGATCGCGACCAGCTCGTCGACGGAGAGAAAGCCCGGATTGTATTTTCTGGCGGTCACAGCCATCGGCCCGACTCCCGTCCTCACCACTGCCGGTCGAACGCGGGCACGAACCTCTGCCCGTAGCGCCCGCGCCACCAGTCCTCCAAGAGCCCGGAAACGAACCGGTATCCGCCGTCCCCGGGTTCGAGGTAGCCGTCGTGCTGCAGCACATGCAGAACATGGTCGACCGAGGGAGCGCCATGTCCGTCCTGCGCGTCCCGCGTCGAGAACCAGCTCCGGTACCCGTCGACCGTCTCAGCGGCGATGCCGCCGTCGACCGCCGTTGCCGTAAGGATCTCCAGCGCGACCGTGTACCCCGCTCTCCCGAGGACCGTCTCCAGTCGGCCCTCGTAGTGCTGCAGGTCGACCTGACCCCGGACACCCTGCATTTCCCGCACATAGACCCACTCGACATCTTCCAGCGAGGCGTCCTTCCGCCCGGCGCGCCGCAGATGATCGTGCATCCTGTCGAAGAACATCTGGACATGGTGCGGGATGCAGCAACGCAGCCTGCGGCACATGTCCCGGCTGGCCTCCGGCAGAAGACCGACCTCATACGACCCGGCAAGCGCCTCCAGGCAGGCAACGGCCGTATCCTCGCTCCACGGCTTCAGGTCGTAGGGGGAGAAGATGTTGGCCTGTGCGCTGAGCCCGGCCTGTTCGAGCAGCGGCTCGAGGCTCACGCTGCCCGACAGGATCAGCGTGACCCGGCCGCGATGGGCTTGTCCCACCTTGCGCAGCCAGCTCAGGAACGCGTCCGCCTCGCGCTTCCCCTCGGGCGTCATGCGCCCCGTCTCGTCCTTCAGCAGGCGGTTTACGAGTATCGGCAACTCGTCGATCGCGAGCACGACAGGCCGGCCGATCTCCGCCAGGGCGGCAAAGATCGCGTCCCCTCTTTGCGGCCAATTGCCCGCATCGATCCCGGCCCGCAGCTTCACCTTGAGATCCGCAACCGACAGTTCCTCGATCCGACCTCCGGCGCTTCTCACCAGGTTGCCGAAGCCGGTCACGATCCGCTCCCACGCCGCCCGCACCGGCTTCGCCTGAACGCCGATTTCGGCAATCGCATCGGCCGGGTCGGTGGCCGCCTCCAGATCGACGAAGACGACCTCGAAGTCTCCCGTTTCGGCCAGCCGACGCTGCAGTTCCCGCACGAGGCTTGTCTTGCCCATCCGCCGCTGTGCGCTCAGCAGGATGTGGGTTCCCTCCCGCACCCGCTCTTCCACCGCATCCAGTTCCGTCTCGCGGTCGAAGAAGTTCTCTCCGTCGACCCAGTTGCTCCCGCCTTTTCGGATCATGGCCTCATCCCAACGATACTGTTGGCATCAATATCGTTGGCAACAAGCCTGTTGTCAACCCTGCCGGATCGTGTCAGGGAGACAGCGCGTCAAAACTCGATCCTGCGTCTTTCGATACGCGGCCTGGAAAGATCAATTTCAACCTCGACCAGCGGCGAGCGACGCAAAGCCGCGAGAATTCCGCCCTGCTTCGCCGGTCCACCTGCAACCAGTGCCTTGACCGCCGCCCGTGTCTTGTCCACTTCAGGCCCATCTTCGGACAATCGGCGTGCAAGCGTACGCAACAGTTCCCGGTCGGACCCGAGCGCCATTATCTCGAACCGCTTGATGCCACGCTCAGCCAGGCGCGCGCGGTAACTCTTGGTCGCTCGTTGCTGTGCCGCATTGGTCATGGGGGTGTCTCCAGCCTATAGCTGGGCATATTTGCCAAATCTGCATTCCCTGCAAGCGTGGCGTGGCCCAACCAGTCTTCGATTTCCTATGGTTCTCCTTCTTTTCGGCCGTCAAAGTCAGCCGAACTGTGAGCCCTGCGCTGATTGGTCCGCGCACCTTCGCCATGGTCTCCGTAGGCGCGTTTTCGGCCGGTACCCCGTTCGTTGTCGGATACGCCTTGCCCAAGGCGGGCCTACGGAGGGCGCCTCACTCAACAGGTCGGGCCATGCTCGGAAGGCTCACGGCATGCGCGGCAATGCCGGGTGGATTCCTGCGTGCGCCGCCTTGCCACGGAGACCGATCTGGGCTTGCCCACCTGCGCATTGGCCATCAACGCTGCACTGCCGATCGCTGGGAAATTCCGCTTGACGGAATGTCGAGGATACGAGGAGGCGTGATCGCCTGCCTGCCTTTGGTGACGCCTGCCCGGAAAGATCGGAGTGGCGTGACGTTCAGCTGTCGACCGCCGTCGCGCGCGCCTCGAGAAGCCCGGTAAGCCAGTCCGGATCCATCTCGGGCACCGAGGACAGGAGCAATTCGGTGTAAGGGTCGTGAGGCGGCTGGAACATCTCGAACTTGGGTCCCTTTTCAACCACGATCCCGTCCTTCATGACCACGACTTCGTCCGCGATGGCCTTAACCGTGGCAAGGTCATGGGTGATGAACATGTATGCCAGGTCGAACTCTCCCTGAAGCCGGTCGAGCAGTTTCAGGATGCCTTCGGCCACCAGCTGGTCAAGTGCCGACGTCACCTCGTCGCAGATGATGAACTGGGGTTCGGCGGCGAGCGCGCGCGCAATGCCTATCCGCTGCTTCTGGCCACCGGAGAGTTCGGACGGAAGGCGGTCGATGTAGTCGTCCGGATCCATTTCGATCAGCGAGAGCAGTTCCCGGACTCGCTCCTCAAGCGCCTTGCCGCGAAGGCCGAGATACATCTGGGCGGGCCGACCGACGAGTTCGCGGATCTTCAGCTTCGGATTGAGCGCTGTATCCGCCATCTGGTAGATCATCTGGGCCTGTCTCAACTGATCGCGGGAGCGCTGGCGGAAGTCGGGCGGGAGCGCGTCGCCATTGAACAGCACCTCGCCGCGCCGGGGCGGCAGAAGCCCGGTGATGACCCGAGCCGTCGTGGACTTGCCCGAACCGGACTCGCCGACCACGGCCACGGTGCGCCTGGGATGGATGTCGAAGCTGACGTCCTTGAGCACGTCGACGGCGCCATATCCTGCGGTCACGTTCCGGATTGAAAGGACGGGCTTGCCCTCAAGCACGGGCGGTTGCTCGGGACGCGCGTGCGTGCGAACGGCCCAGAGGGACTTGGTGTAGTCCTGCGTTGGGTTCGCCAGCATGGACCGCGTGTCGGATTCCTCGACTTCCTCGCCCTTCAGCAGGACCTTGATCCTGTCGGCCATCTGGGCGACGACGGCGAGATCGTGGGTGATGTAGAGCGCGGCCGTGTCGAACTGCTCGACGATGTCGCGGATGGCCGCAAGAACCTCGATCTGCGTGGTGACGTCCAGCGCGGTCGTCGGCTCGTCAAAGA
>VYCX01000158.1 GCA_009843725.1 Boseongicola sp. SB0675_bin_26 | reverse complement strand
ATGTCCGCATCAGGCTGTCCCAGACCAGACCTACCGAGGCCTCGCCCCGAAACGCTGCAATGATGAATACCGCGAGCGCACCCATTCCCGCAGCCTCGGTGATGCCGGTCACCCCGCCATAGATCGAGCCCAAAACGACCCCGATGACCGTGAAGGGGGGCACAAGGCCCTTGCCATGCTCCCATGCCTTGGCGCTTCGTTCCCGCCCGAACACGAACAGGGCGAGGACGATGCCGATCGCGACCGCTGCCGCAACATAAGGGATGTGGTGCGGCATGCCCCAGGCGATCGGGTCTTCGCCCGTTTCCAGGACGTTTTGGCCCGTTACCGTGAAGTAGAGAGCCCGCATGAGCAGGAGAGTCGCGAATCCGGCCAGCAGGATCGACAGGAACGCGCCGAACATGGCAAGCTTCTGGAGGCCCGGAACGTCGTCCTCGCGCGGCTCCGGCAATGGTGCCAGCGTCGGATTCAGGTTCACGCGCACCAGGATGTAGATGATGATGAAGCTCGCCAGCATGAATCCGGGCACGAAGGCCCCGGTGAACAGGGACTTGATCGAGGTCTCGGTGATCAGCCCGTAGATGATCAGCACGATCGATGGTGGAATCATGGTGCCGAGGCTGCCGCTCGCGCAGATCGTCCCGATCGCCAGGTTTTGGTTGTATCCAAGCCGCAGCATTTGCGGGAGGGCAATGAGGCCTAGTAGAACGACTTCTCCGCCGATGATTCCCGACATGGCGGCCATGATGACCGCCATGAGCGAGGTCACGACCGCGATGCCACCGCGGACCTGCGAGAGCCAGTAGTCGAGAGAGTCATACATCGCCTTGGCGATGCCGGAACGCTCCAGAAGAGCCGCCATGAAGATGAACAGCGGCACCGACAAGAGGACGTATTCCGTCATCAGGTCGAATATCTTCTGGGTCAGGATGTACAGCGGCCCGGTGCCAGGGTTTTTCGTCAGAAGCCCCTCGCCGAAACTCAAAGGGTTCGTCAGCAAGGCCGGCTCGAACTTCATGATCAGCACAAGCGCCGCCAGGCAGCCCGACGCCAGACCTAGCGGCATGCCTATGGCAAGCAGGACGATGAGGCCCAGGACCAGAACCAGGGAAATCGTACCGACATCCATCAGTCTTCTCCTACCGCGCGCTTGATCGCTTCCAGTTCGTCTTCGTCGATGTCATCGGCCGCCGTGTGCACCTCAGGTTCGAGGTTCCAGTCCGATATCACGTTCAGGACGGCCTGTATGGCCACCAGGACGATGATGACCAGGACCGCCGGCTGGATCGTCGCCGGAATCGGGGGATCGAACGCCGTGCCGAACATTTCCCACTTGTAGAACTTGACCAGGAACACCTGCTTGTAGCTGCCGTAGACCAGAAAGAACGCGAACAGCACGAAGAGCGCCGTCCAGACCACGTCGAACGTGCGCTGCAACGGTCGGGAAACGGCATCGTAGAGCAGGAAGATGCGGATATGGCTGCGCTGCTGCATGCCGTAAAAGCCCGAGCAGAGGAACACGAAACCGCCGATCCAGAGCGTCAGCTCGTTGGCCCACAATGTCGGCGCCTCAAGCGCGTAGCGAAGAAACACCTCGTAGAGCATGACACCTGTCATCGAGATGATCAGCATCATGGTCACACGCCCGAAGAAAAGCGCGACGCGATCAACAGGCCTCCAGTGCTGGAATTCCATGTGTGCCACCCTTACGCCCGACATGCCGACCACCAGGAAGACCGGGATGAGCGCAAGCGCCACCCAGTCCACGATGTCGGCCACGCCCCCAAACAGGCCGGGAAGACCGGGAGTCACGTCCTTCGTTTCGTGAATTGCCGTGACTTGGGCAAGGGTCGAAGGGTTCTCGTGCGGCGCCAGCGTGAGAATGTACGCCGGAATGTGCCAGATGGCCCAACTCGCGCAAACGACAAAACAGAACGGTATCAGCCATTCCATCAAGCTTCCTGTTTGGTCTTTCACGACGTCCCCCCTTCAAGCGATCTCGTATTTTTTGATGAATTCCGGGTCGGGCACGACACCCAAACCCGGCCCGGACGGGATTGCAACCCTGCCGCCGTTCCTTTTGACCTGGCTCTGGACATCAAGCGGTTCGGCCACGAGACCGTCACGGAAGACGTTCTCGGTGGTATCGAACTCCAGCATCGGCTCCCAAGGGTTCAGGCTGCCCGGAATCGTCGGCATCGCGGCCAGAAGTTGCAGGTTTGCCGCAACGGCGATCGCGGACCCCCAGACATGGTTGACGACCGGAACGTGATGCGCGTGGCAAAGCGCGAGAACCCTAAGATACTCGCTGACACCGCCAAGCGCACAGACCTCGGGCTGCGCGATGTCAAGGCCCCTGTTCTCCAGGATTGCACGCCAGCCCCAACGGCTGAACTCCGCTTCCCCGCCGGCAATGTTGACCTTGAGGCCGGCACGCAACTCGCGGTAGCCGTCCAGGTCCTCTGGCGCCACGGGTTCCTCGAACCAGTAGGCGTCGAGCTCGTCCAGCGCATGGCCCACATGGAAAGCGTCGCTGGTCGTGTAGCAATGGTTTGCATCCACCATGAAGCGGAAGTCGGGACCGACACTCTCCCGAACCGCTTCTGCAAGGCGAATGTCATCCTTCGGCCCTAGGCCCACCTTCATCTTGGCGGCAACAAAGCCTGCGTCCCTGATCGCGGCAGCTTCGTCCCGGAAACGTGCGGCCAGTTCGGACGCCGGCTCGGGTCGCAGCATCATGCCGTAGCCATAGACGGGCACGTTCTTCCTGTGGGCGCCGCCGATCAGCTTGTGAAGAGGCAGTCCCGCAACCTTGCCGGAAATGTCCCAAAGCGCGATGTCTACGCCCGAGAGGGCCTGGAGCGGCATTCCCTTCTGCCCATGATCACGAAGGAAATTGTAGACCCTGTGCCAGATCGCGTCGCGGTCCAGCGGGTCCGCGCCCAGGACCATCGGTTGTATCACGCCCTCGACGATGCCCTTGTTCGCGAGTGCCACTGCGCCCGGCCCGAAACACTCGCCCCATCCGCTTACGCCTTCATCGGTCTCGACTTCGACGAGGTGCGCGGTGCGCCTGGAATAGTACTGCTGCGAATACCCGAGCACCTCAGGCATGTCGCAGGACAGGACGTGGCTTGAGATGCGGGTGATCTTCATTGGATCCAGCAAGGCAATGCGGCAGGGCCCGTCGAGCCCTGCCGCGATTCAATGCTGATGCGTCAACCGCCTACTGCATTGCGCCAATGCCGACCAGGAAGTCGATATGGCTTTGCAGAAGCGCCTTGGCTTCAGGAGTCGTGGCGAACTCTTCCCAACCCGCCTTCACGGCGACGCGGAACTTCGCGAGCTCTTCGGGCGACCACTCGTAGAGGTTCACGCCCTTTTCGCGCAGTATGACGGCGTTCTGGGCATTCTTGACCTCGTTGATGGAGGCGTTGTGCATCGCCAGCGCATCCATGGCGACGATCATGATGCGCTTGTGATGCTCCGGCATCGCGTCCCAGACATCCTTGCGGCAGGCCAGATGATCGGCCGGCATGGAGTGGAAGCCAGGGAAATTGGTGTGCTTGGCAATGTCATAGAGTCCCAGACCGATGTTGTTGGTCAGGTTCGCCGCGTCGGCGCCATCGATGATGCCGGTCTCGAGAGCCGTGAAGATCTCGTTGAAGTCCATCACGATCGGCGAGGCCCCGAGATTGGAGAACACCTTGGTTGCCAAGCCCGGAGGCGAACGGAACTTCCAGTCCTTGAAGTCGTCGACGCCGCGGATCGGGCGGGTTGACGAGAGCGATTCGGGACCCGGGATCCACCAGCCCACGAACTCCATGTTGTGCTGGTTGTACAGCTCGTTGACGGCGTCACGCCCGCCCGCATGCAGAAGCCAGGCCATCTGCTGGTAGGGATTGGTGTACCCACCCATCAGGTCGCCCGTGAACTGGAACGCCGGGTTCTTGCCGGTCTGGTATGCACCGCCGGTCATGTCACAGTCGAGAATGCCGGTGGCAGCCGCGTCGAAAGTTTCGGCCGACTTCACGACGGACGAGGCATAGAACATTTCGACCTCGATCTCGCCATTCGACATTGTGGTGATGTCATCGATGTACTTTTCGGCCATCTGACCCGAGAGGGTCTCCTGGCTGAAGTGTGTCTGGATCCGCAGCGTCGTCTGAGCCGACGCGGCTGCGGCCCCGATTGCAAGCGCTGCAACCGACGCCGCGAGGATCATTCCTCTGGTGAGTTTCATTCTAGGATTCCTCCCTTGAGTGTTCCGCCCGGACATGCCCTGACCTCCATCTGGCCATGAGAGCGCCCGAGCCCGAGATTGATGCCCAAAACGGCAGGTCACTGGTCACAAACACGTTCAATTTCGCCTCCCTATCGCCCCATCCAGCCGCCGTCCACAACAAGGATTTCCCCGTTGACATAGTCGGACGCCGACGACGCGAGAAAGACCACCGGTCCGGCAAAGTCCTCCGGACTTCCCCACCGTCCCTGCGGAATGCGCTCCAGGATGGCCTTCTGCCTGGCGGGATCATTC
>VYCX01000416.1 GCA_009843725.1 Boseongicola sp. SB0675_bin_26 | reverse complement strand
GGGCCGCGTGACAGCGGCGGCAGGAGGATGCCATGATTCGGGAAGGAATGGAATCCTTTGTTTTTAACTAACCACTAGCGCACATCGCAGAGCATCCGGAGGACGAGCCCAAACTTGAGGAAATCAGGGTCCTCATCGAGGAGCCAGCGCTGTTGCCCGGACTTAAGTATGTCTCAGAGCAGATAAACGACGATCTTGTCCTCGCCCTGCTCTACAAGCTCAAGCGCGCCTTCGCCGCCGTTCAAAGCCATGGCATCGCGCTCGCGGACGAGCAACTCGAAACAATCGACAGCTTCATAGAGCAGACATGGTCTTCTCGAGGGCTCTACCCCGGTCTGGGCTCTGTCGTGAGCGTCCTCGCCGATCTCGCCGAGGGGGAACCGCGGCCGGAAAATTCGGCTGGCCAGCGCTTGGTCGAGGTTGTTCGTGGGGGCCTTGCCCCTGAAGAGGACCTTCTGGAAGTGGTGTGCGCGCTCCTGCAATCCAAGGATTCAGTGCCTAAGGAATTGGCTGCCTGCAAGAGCATTCTACGGGACGCACGCGCTGGCCTGAAAGACCACAAGAAGCTGCTGCCGGTTCTTTGCAAGCTGAGCCTGTTTTTGCTGACACCGCGGCAGGTTGCACGCATTCTATTTCCAGGTGCCGAGAGACGGCATGCGTTTGAGCGTCAGCGCGGGCGCGGCGTCCCCGGAGGCCGTGAGGTCCGGCGCGTCCGGTCCCGGCAGGCCGATCCGCTCCAGCGCCGGAAGCACGTCGTGCTCCAGCGCCCTGGCCATGCCGGGGTCGAGGTCCTTGTGCAGGCACAGGAGCGGCCTGCCGCCGAGCGCGTTGACCCAGCAGTTCGTCGAAGGGGGAAGGCAGAGCTTTTGGCGCGACACGAAGTGCTTCGGAAGGCGGCCCTTGTTGCGGCCCGCGTAGACCTTCACGTGCCCGTCCACCGACAGCGTGGCGACCGTGTCGCCACTGTCCGCCATCCAGTCCCGCGCGAGCGCGTCCTGCCAGTCCTTCACCCGCCTCTCGTCCGCCGCGAGCGCCTGGATCTTGCGCCACAACTCGTCACCGATCGAGACCTCTGCCAGCGTTCGTTCATCGGCCACCGACGACGGACGGATGCCGCAAGACCGCTTGACGCAGCTTCTGCCCAGGTCTTGGCAGTCGGCGTTGCCCCGCAGCCCGAGATGCACGCGTCAGGGTTCCGGACGAGGTTCATCTTGGGGAGGTTGCGGCAACAGGGTCGGGTGCAGGACGGTGAAGATCGAATCGAAGCTGCCCTCGCCGCCCTCGGCCTCGGCGAAGGCGGCCCTGGCGTGGCCGGCGGCAAGCCTTGGGGTACCGTCTCCGGCGGGGCGGCTGGAGAAACGGCCGGACCAGGATCCGTCCGAGCCGACGATGGCGCGATCCGGGTGGGTCACCCCAACGGCGGTGCCCTCGAACCCGCCGGTCGCGCCGATCGCGGCCGGCGCGAAGCGAATCTCGTAGCTGGTGGGCGGGTGCTCGGCAGCCGCGTCGCCGCGCCGCCAGCCGAGTATCGCATAGAGGTGTTCGCGCTCGAGCGTGATGTCGCCGACGCAGCCGATGCATCCGGCGACGGTGCCGGCGGCGAAGTCCGCTTGCAACGTGATTGTCGCCGTGAACTCCTCGGCCAAGGGCTCTGCGCCGGGCTGACGGTAGCGGTAAACCCCGCCGGCGCTGCCGACATAGGCAGCCGTGCCCGAGACCGGGAGTTCCGGCGGGAAGCGCGCATCGAGCTCCGGCCCGTCAATGAAGGGGACGATCTCGGCGTTCGCCGGGTTGAGGCGCCACGTCGTCCCGGCGCCGTCGAAGCGCATCCAGAACCCGGCCGACAGGTAGTCGGTCGGGTCGTCGTTGTCCCAGCTCACCAGGGCGTAGGCGAGCGAGACGCCGTCCCGGTCTGTCTTGCCCATGGTCCAGCGCCGGCCTGAGTGGTTGGGCATGAACGGGAACCAGGACCAGGAGTGCCATTCGTCGCGGAGGCTCGAGAAGCGCTCCGTGCCGCCGTCCGCGCGCGCAACCGCAATGCGCAGCACCTCGCCGTCGAAGCTCGTCGGACGGATGGAGGTTCGCTCTTCGCCGCTGGAGCAAGCGCCGAGCGCGAGCATGAGGGCGAGGCAGGCGGGACGGGCAGCGATCTCCATGAAATCCGGTCTCCTCAATCGAGTTCGCGCGACAGGAAATCGCCCGTCGGTACTATCACCATGCCGGTTCGTCCGGAGTCCGGCGGTCCTTCATTCGGTTCCCGTGAGACCTGACCGGCATGCGCGCGAGCCCGTGCATCTCGTCGAGTCTTCCTGCCAGGAAACCATCCGGGCCATTCTACGGAAGTCGGGGCCGGTCTCAAGCCATCTCTGCGACGTTACCCATGAGCGCGACCTGCATGGCGGTCATTGGGTCGCATTCCCTGTATCCCGTCGACTTCAGGCAGCTTGAGATGCGGCGCCACGCCGCGGCGCCTTTCGACGACCGAAAGCAGTACGAGATCTGTCGCTTGATCCTGGACATTCGGACGTTGCGCTCAACTTCAATGGGGCAAGGGCGGAGACCTGTACGATCTGGCCCATGGGTTCGAGCAGTCTTCGGCGGTCTCGACAGGGAACGCGCCGAAGCCTGCTCGAAGCCCGCCGCCAGATGTCAGCATCACCGCGACATCCACGCGTCTTCTCTGCCACCCAGCGACAGTTGGGCTGCTCAGCACACGGCCTCATGCTCCGCCTAGGCAGGAAGCGCCGCCTCAAATGCAATCCGGACCATGTCGCCAAAGGACCTCTCGCGACTTTCCGAATCCAGCGCCTCGCCGGTCTGCAGATGATCCGAGACGGTCAGGACCGCGAGCGCCCGTGCACCGTGGCGCGCGGAGACAGTGTAGAGCTCCGCCGCCTCCATCTCGACGGCGAGTACGCCATGCCGGGTCATCTGCTCGTTGAGGTCGGGACGTTCGTCGTAGAACGCGCCTGAGGAGTAGATGCCGCCGACATGCGTTGTCGTCCCCGTCCCTTCGGCGGCAACCACGGCTGCACGGAGAAGCGTCCAGTCGGCGCAAGGCGCAAAGCTCAACTCCCGAAACATCCCCTTCGACGGCGTCTCCATCGAGGACGCGGTCATCGCGATGACGATGTCGCGGAGCTTCACGTCCGCCTGCATGCTTCCGCAGGAGCCGATGCGGATCAGCGTCCTGGCGCCGTAGTCGCGGATGAGTTCGTTGGCATAGATCGAGAGTGACGGCATGCCCATGCCCGAGCCGTGGATCGTGACCGGATGCCCGTTCCACGCTCCCGTGTAACCCAGCATGCCGCGCACCTCGTTGACCAGCTTCGGGTCTTCGAGAAACTCTTCCGCCGCCCACTTGGCGCGCAAGGGGTCACCCGGCAGGAGAACGGTTTCGGCGATGTCGCCGGGCTTGGCGCCGATATGGATGGTCATGTCGCGGGCTCCCGTCTGCTGTCCTGTCCTGACGGCAGGTTCCGCCAAATTGCGGCGAGGTGCAATCGCTCCGGCGGGGCGGATTTCCCCGGAAGCGGAAAGCGACGCCGGACACGTGTCGCTTGGCCGGCAAATTGCTGACCGGCCTCACCACAAAGACTCGTCAGGCGGGGCGCAGGGACGGTTGTGCCTATTCGGCCGCGACCTGTTGCCGGTCAGCGAGCTGCACGATGTCGAGCATGATCCGGTTAAGCTCGAAATCCCGTGGCGTGTAGACCTGCGCGACGCCCATGGCGCGAAGCCGCGCCGCGTCGCCGTCGGGAATGATGCCGCCCACGACCACCGGCACGTCGCCGAGACCGGCGCACCGCAATTCCACGAGGGTCTCCCTGATCAGCTGCAGGTGGGATCCGGACAGGATCGAAAGGCCGATGACATGGGCGCCGGACTCCCTAGCCGCGGCAACGATTTCCGACGGCGTGAGGCGAATGCCTTCATAGGTTATGTTCATGCCGACGTCCCGGGCGCGGACGGAGATCTGCTCGGCACCGTTCGAATGGCCGTCGAGGCCAGGCTTGCCGACGAGGAACTTCAGGCGTTCGCCGAGCCTTGTGGACACCGCGTCGACGGCCTGCCTTATGTCGTCCAGGCCCTCCGTCCGGTTGGACGGAGATGTCGTGACGCCGGTCGGAGCGCGGTACTGGCCGAAGGCCGCGCGGACAACATCTCCCCATTCGCCCGTCGTGGCGCCCGCCTTGGCAGCCTTGATGGAGGCGGGCATGACGTTCCTGTCCGATCCGCATGCGGCGCCCAGTTCCTCGAGCGCTTCCGTCACTGCCGCGTCGTCACGGTCCCTGCGCCAGGCTTCGAGCCGCGCCGTCTGCTCCGCCTCGGCGCTTTGGTCGATCACGGTTATGGCCTCGGCACCGGACGGCAGGGGCGACTCCTCGCCCTCTTCGTACCTGTTGACGCCCACGACGACGGTCTCGCCCGATTCGACCCTGGCGATCCGCTCCGAGTTCGCGCTGACCAGTCGGCACTTCATGTACTCTATCGCCTCGACGGCACCGCCTGCGGCATCGATGTGGGCAAGCTTGTTCCGGGCGCAGTCCTTCAGTTCCTCGACCT
>VYCX01000318.1 GCA_009843725.1 Boseongicola sp. SB0675_bin_26 | reverse complement strand
GACCAGTCGAGATGCATCTCTTCGGCCTTGCGCATCACGGAGCGAACGCGTGCGTGAGCATATTGCACGTAGAAGACGGGATTGTCCTTGGACTGTTCGGTCACCTTTGCGAGGTCGAAATCCAGTGGCGCGTCATTCCTGCGGGTCAGCATCACCATGCGGGTCACGTCCGCCCCCACACGCTCAACCAGATCCTGCAGTGAAACGAACGCGCCAGCCCGTTTGGACATCCTCAAGGGCTTGCCGCCCTCCCAGAGCCTGACCAGCTGGGTCAGCTTGATGTCCAAGGGCACGCGGCCATCCGAAAGGGCCGATACGGCAGCCGACATGCGCTTCACGTATCCGCCGTGGTCGGCGCCGAAAATGTCGATCAGTTCGTCATAGCCGCGCAGGATCTTGTCCCAGTGATATGCGATGTCCGGCGCAAAGTACGTCCATGAACCGTCCGACTTCATGATCGGCCGGTCCACGTCGTCGCCGTGAGCCGTGGAACGGAAAAGAGTCTGTTCGCGTGGCTCCCAGTCTTCAGGCTGCCTGCCCTTGGGCGGCTCAAGCGTGCCCTGATAGATGAGATCGCGCCTCTTCAACTCTTCAACCGCCGTCTCGATCCGACCCGTGCCAAAGAGCGACCTCTCGCTGAAGAACACGTCCATCTTCACTCCGATGGCCGAAAGGTCCTCCCGGATCAGCTTCATCATCTCTTGGGTCGCGAATTCCCTGACTTTCGTCAGCCAGGCCCCCTCGTCCTTGCCGACATACGCGTCGCCCACGCTTTCCTTGAGCGCTTCCGCCACCGGAACCAGATAGTCGCCCGGGTACGCGTCCTCGTCGAACACGACGTCCTGTCCATGCGTCTCAAGGTAGCGGAGGAAGACCGACCGTGCCAATGTGTCGACCTGCGTGCCGCCGTCATTGACGTAGTACTCGCGCGTGACGTCATAACCCGTGAATTCCAGGAGCGATGCGAGCGCGTCGCCAAAGACCGCTCCCCGCAGGTTGCCGACATGCAGGGGTCCGGTCGGGTTGGCGGACACGAACTCGACATTGACCTTGACGCCGGCTCCCATGCCGGAATGACCGAATTGCGGTCCTGCATCGATCGCTTCCGCCAGCACGTCATGCCAGATCACAGGAGCCAGTCGCAGGTTTATGAAGCCGGGACCCGCAACTTCGGCGCGAACGATGTTCGGATCATTCATCAACCTCTCGGCCAGCACTTCGGCGAGATCCCGCGGGGGCTTGCCTGCAAGTCTTGCAAGCACCATCGCAGCATTCGTCGCCATGTCGCCATGGGCCGCATCCCTTGGCGGCTCCACCGTTACACCGCCCCATGAGAGGTCGGCCGGCAGCACGCCCTCCGCCACCAAGGCGTCAAGCGTTTCCAGAACCGATGTGCGGATTTCGCTGAAGACGTTCATGCGCGCGGTTTATCATTCAATCAGTTGCAGTCAAACTGAGGTGCGACAGAAACCTGGAACCGGGCTCAGCGCATTCGTTCGTTGATGAATTTCTCGTGACACTGGAGCGCGAACCGGTCCGTCATCCCGGCAATGTAGTCCGATACGATTCGGGCAAGCTCGGTCCCGCCGTCAGCCTTCTCGATGTTCTCGCGCCAGCGGCTGGGCAGCCTTTCCGGGCGCTCGAGAAGATACGGAAACAGGTCCCTGACCACGCCCGTGACCTCCTTGCGCTTGTTGACCACTGACGGGGCACGGTACATCCGGTCAAACAGGAAATCGCGAATCACCTTCAGATCCTGATGAAGTGCATCCGAGAACCGAATGATCTGGAATCCGGCATTTCGAATGTCGTCTGACGTTCGCGGTGCGAGCCTGGCCAGGTTCTGTCTGGCAACTTCAATCACGTCCTCGACCAATACGCCGAAGAACCGGCGCAACGCCTCGTGGCGACGGCGATAGCGGTCGAGACCCGGATACAGTTCGTCCACGCGCTCGAAGCACCGGCACAGAATCGGCAACCCGGCCAGGTCATCGGTTGAAAACAGCTTCGCCCTCAATCCGTCATGCAGGTCATGGTGGTTGTAGGCGATGTCGTCCGAAACCGCAGCCACCTGAGCCTCCGCGCTGGCGAAAGTGTCCGTTTCGAGATCGTGACGCTGCTGGTAGGCCGCAAGCGCCCAAGGCAGGTCACCGGTCACCGGGCCATTGTGCTTCGCGATTCCTTCCAGCGTTTCCCAAGTGAGGTTCAGCCCGTCAAAATCGGCATAGTGACGCTCCAGATCAGTCACGATGCGCAACGCCTGCGCGTTGTGATCGAATCCGCCGTGAGGCGCCATCAGTTCCGCAAGGGCATCCTCGCCGGTGTGGCCGAACGGCGTATGGCCAAGATCGTGCGCCAGGGCCACGGCTTCGGTCAGTTCCGTGTTGAATCCGAGCGCGTTGGAGATGGTGCGCGCCACCTGAGCGACTTCGATCGAATGCGTCAGTCTGGTCCGGAAATAGTCCCCCTCATGTTCGATGAAGACCTGCGTCTTGTGCTTGAGCCGGCGGAAAGCGCTGGAGTGAATGATACGGTCGCGGTCGCGCTGATAGCACGACCGAAAGGCGCTTTGCTCCTCCGGAAACAAGCGCCCGCGACTACTGGCGGGATCCGATGCATAGGGCTCCAGCATTGCCTCTCTCTTGCCCGGCTGTGCCGCGCCCCGTATATTCAGCAATGCCCAAAATGAAAACGCCGGAGTTCGGCATGGACATCGCAATCCCACCCCAGGTCACGCACCGCGCCTTTGAGCGGCTGGCCGAAATCAATTCAGGAGTGAGCGACCCCAAGGCGCTTCGTGTCGCTGTCGAGGGCGGCGGCTGCTCGGGCTTCCAGTACAATATCGACCTCGACACGCCGGCGGACGGAGACCTCGTGCTCGAAGGCGAGGGTCAGAAGGTCGTCGTGGACGAAGTGTCGCTTCCGTTCCTGTCAAACGCCGTCATCGACTTCTCGGACGAACTCATCGGCGCGCGTTTCGTTGTCGAGAACCCCAACGCGACATCAAGCTGCGGCTGCGGCACATCGTTTTCGATCTGACCCGTTCACACGCCGCAGATTGACGTCGACCGCGCAACTCTCCCGTGAGACACGCCTTGGTGTTTCACGGCCACGTTGGATTCCGGCGATGGAACGGAGTGCCGCCGCCGTTCAGGCCTGCTTGCCGAGTCCGACAGGATGGTCCAAAAACCGTCACGGAGGGACCCGATGCGCATCGCGACATTCAACATCAACGGAATCAAGGCGCGCTTCGCGGGCCTTGCGGACTGGCTCGACACCAGTGCGCCCGACGTCGCTCTTCTCCAGGAGATCAAGTCCCAGGACGAGACATTTCCCCGCGAGCACTTCGAGGACCTTGGCTACACCGTGGAAACCCATGGCCAGAAGGGCTTCAACGGCGTGGCAATCCTCTCAAGGCTCCCGCTCGAGAATGTCGTCCGCGGTCTCCCGGGCGACCCGAACGACGGGCAGGCTCGCTGGATCGAGGCGACCGCAATTGACAGGGAACCGGTTCGCGTCTGCTGCCTCTATCTTCCAAACGGCAATCCGGCCCCGGGCGAGAAGTACGGCTACAAGCTCGCTTGGATGGAACGTCTGCGGCAAAGGGCCGTGGAATTGCTGGCTGCCGAGGAACCTGCGGTCATGGCCGGCGACTACAACGTGATTCCGCAGGACGAGGACGCGGCCCGGCCGGACGCATGGCGTGAAGATGCGCTAGCAAGGCCCGAAACTCGAGCCGCCTTTCGCGAAATTCTCAACCTGGGCTACACCGACGCCTTTCGCGCTCGGCATCAGGATGCCGGTCACTACTCGTTCTGGGACTACCAGCGAAACGCCTTCGACCGGAACGACGGCATCCGGATCGATCACCTTCTGCTGACGCCCCAGGCAGCGGACCTGATGACCGACAGCTGGATCGAGGCCGAGGTGCGCGGTCGCGAAAGACCCTCGGACCATACGCCGGTCTGGATTGAACTGGTTGCCTGAACCGGCCCGCCGCGCTCCAAGGCGCCAGCCATGAACCTGTCGGCGCCGCGAGGATGTGGCACCCGATCTACTCCGCGGCGACTCTCTCGGTACCAAGCAGGCCCGCCAAGTACCGTCCCGTGTGACTGTCCGGCGACCTGGCCACTTTCTCTGGCGTGCCGACTGCAACGATCTGCCCTCCGCCGTCGCCGCCCTCCGGCCCGATGTCGATGATCCAGTCTGCAGTCTTGATGACGTCGAGATTATGCTCGATGACGATCACGGAATTGCCTTGATCGACCAGTTCGTGAAGCACGTCGAGAAGCTTCCGCACGTCGTCGAAATGCAACCCCGTGGTCGGCTCGTCGAGGATGTAGAGCGTACGACCCGTCGCGCGTCGCGACAGTTCCTTGGAAAGCTTGACCCGCTGTGCCTCGCCGCCTGACAGAGTGGTGGCCTGCTGGCCGACCTTGATATAGCCGAGCCCGACCCGCATCAGCGCATCCATCTTCTCCCGGATCGAGGGTACAGCCTTGAAGAACTGCTGCGCGTCCTCGACCG
Organism: Boseongicola sp. SB0675_bin_26; assembly: GCA_009843725.1. GTDB lineage: Bacteria > Pseudomonadota > Alphaproteobacteria > Rhodobacterales > Rhodobacteraceae > JAJEFO01. The sequence continues at coordinate 40 of VYCX01000318.1, read as the reverse complement.
TCATGTCGAGAACATCGGCAATCGACTTGCCCTTGAACTT
>VYCX01000266.1 GCA_009843725.1 Boseongicola sp. SB0675_bin_26 | reverse complement strand
ACCTGGCGCTGGTCTGCCTGATCCCGGAAATGGTCCGGGGCAGCCTGGCCATCACCGCCTATTTTGGCGGCACGTCGATACTGATCATCGTGTCCGTCGGCATGGACTTCATTCAACAGGTCCAGTCCCACCTGCTGGCCCATCAGTACGAGGGACTGATTGAACGGTCCCAGCTGCGCGGCAGAAAGCGCGGCGGCAAGCAAAGAGGGACGGCACGACGGTGAACATCATTCTCATTGGCCCGCCCGGGGCCGGAAAGGGAACGCAGGCGCGAATCCTTGAGGAAGAGCGCGGCATGGTCCAGCTTTCGACAGGTGACATGCTTCGCGAGGCGCGCACGTCCGGCACCGAAATGGGCAAGAAGGTGGCGGACATAATGGACTCAGGCGGTCTCGTGACCGACGAGATCGTCGTCGGCCTCATCGAGGAGAAGCTTCAGTCGGCCGAAGGAGACGGATTCATCTTTGACGGCTTTCCGCGCACGCTGGCACAAGCCGCCGCGCTGGACGACCTGCTCAGGGCGAACAAGCAGGAGCTGGGTGCCGTGGTCGAGATGAAGGTGGACGACGATGCGCTCGTCGCACGGATCACGGCCCGTTCGACCTGCGCCAATTGTGGAGAAGTCTACAACGACATCACCCGACCGATCCCGGATGACGGCAAGTGCTCCGTCTGCGGCGCGTCGGATTTCAAGCGTCGGGCGGACGACAACGAGGAGAGCCTCAGGACGCGCCTGATGGAGTATTACAAGAAGACCGCACCGCTGATCGGGTACTACTACCATGCGGGTCTCTTGAATCCGGTCAACGGGCTTGGCGAGATCGACGAGGTGAAAGCCGAAATCGCGGCATCGCTGGGGGCGTGACGAGCGAAGTGGCCGGCCGGAACGGAAATTGTGGATGGCGATGTTTCGCCCCTTGACCCGCAACGGGCAAAGGCATATTCACCGCCATCTTGAACGAGAATCACGAACCAAGCCCGGGCCGGCACAGTCCCGGGCTTCCGTTGTGAAAAAAGGGCCTGGCATCACGGGCTCGCAACGAAAGGAAGAATTCCGTGGCACGAATTGCTGGCGTGAACATCCCGACCGCGAAGCGGGTCCCGATCGCGCTCACCTACATCACCGGCATAGGCCAGTCCTCGGCGAGAGCCATTTGCGAGGCGACGAACATAGACGTCTCGCGCCGGATCAACGAACTCAGCGACGCCGAAGTTCTCGCGATTCGCGAGCACATCGACGCGAACTACAACGTCGAGGGCGACTTGCGGCGCGAGGTGCAGATGAACATCAAGCGCCTCATGGACCTGGGCTGCTACCGCGGCCTGCGTCATCGCCGGAACCTCCCTGTGCGCGGCCAGCGCACGCACACCAACGCCCGCACCCGCAAGGGCCCGGCGAGGCCGATCGCCGGCAAGAAGAAGTAGGGGAGGGCAGAGAGCATGGCACGTGATCGCCGCATCAAGAAGAAGGTATCGAAGAACATCGCCGCCGGCGTGGCGCATGTGAATTCCTCCTTCAACAACACCAAGATCCTGATCTCGGACGTCCAGGGCAATGCCATTGCCTGGTCCTCTGCCGGAACGATGGGGTTCAAGGGCTCCCGGAAGTCGACGCCCTATGCCGCGCAGATGGCCGCGGAGGATGCCGGCCTGAAGGCAAAGGAGCATGACGTTCGCACGCTTGAAGTCGAGGTGCAGGGTCCGGGCTCGGGCCGGGAGAGCGCTCTGCGCGCCCTGGCCACGGTCGGCTTCACCATCACGTCGATCCGTGACGTGACGCCAATTGCACACAATGGCTGCCGTCCGCCGAAGCGCCGCCGTGTCTGAATTCTGCGGCGGGCCGCGAAGCGGACCGCAAGACCTCGGGAGCGCTTGGTCTCGGACATGGGCCAGGCGCAGGAATTGAGGAGATTCACATGATCCACAGGAACTGGCAGGAACTCATCAAGCCGACTCAACTCGAAGTGAAGCCTGGCAACGACCCGCTTCGGCAGGCGACCGTGATCGCGGAGCCGCTGGAGCGCGGCTTTGGCCTGACATTGGGGAACGCGCTTCGCCGCGTCCTGATGTCCTCGCTTCAGGGGGCCGCCATCACCAGCGTTCAGATCGACAACGTTCTCCACGAGTTTTCCTCCGTGACAGGGGTGCGCGAAGACGTGACCGACATCGTCCTGAACCTGAAGGGCGTCGCCATCAGCATGGAGGTCGAGGGGCCGAGGCGCCTGTCCATCAGCGCCAAGGGGCCTCAGATCGTGACGGCGGGGGACATCTCAGAGATCGCCGGCATCGATATCCTCAACAAGGATCACGTGCTTTGCCACCTCGACGAGGGCGCAAGCCTCTACATGGAACTGACCGTGGAGACAGGCAAGGGCTACGTGGCGGCCGACAAGAACCGCCCCGAGGATGCTCCGATCGGCATGATGCCGGTCGACGCGATCTATTCGCCCGTTCGACGGGTCAGCTATGACGTGCAGCCGACCCGGGAAGGCCAGGTGCTCGACTATGACAAGCTGACGCTCAAGCTCGAAACAGACGGTTCGGTCACTCCTGACGATGCCGTGGCGTTGGCGGCGCGGATCCTGCAGGACCAGCTCTCGACGTTCATCAACTTCGACGAGCCTGAATCGGCGCAACGTGCCGACGAGGACGACGGTCTCGAGTTCAATCCGCTTTTGCTGAAGAAGGTCGACGAACTGGAACTCAGCGTTCGGTCCGCGAACTGCCTGAAGAACGACAACATCGTCTACATTGGCGACCTTATCCAGAAGACCGAGGCCGAAATGCTACGGACACCGAACTTCGGCCGGAAGTCGCTCAACGAGATCAAGGAGGTGCTGTCCGGCATGGGCCTGCATCTCGGCATGGACATCGAGGAATGGCCGCCCGAGAACATCGAGGATCTCGCCAAGAAATTCGAGGACCAGTTCTGAGGAACACAGCGCCCGGGAGGCCGGAACAGCATGGGCGGAAGCCCCAAGGTGAGCGGGGGACGCGCATCCCCCGCCGGACAAAGCACAAGTAGGGAACCGGAAAATGCGTCACGCCAAAGGCAATCGTCGCCTGAACCGCACTCATGAACACCGCAAGGCGCTCTTTGCCAACATGGCCGGATCGCTGATCGAGCACGAGCAGATCAAGACCACGCTGCCCAAGGCCAAGGAGCTCCGGCGCGTGATGGACAAGCTGATCACGCTCGGAAAGCGCGGAGACCTGCATGCCCGTCGCCAGGCAGCGGCCCGGCTGAAGCAGGACATGCACGTCACCAAGCTCTTCGAGGTGCTCGGCCCGCGCTACATGGAACGCTCCGGCGGCTATACCCGCGTGCTCAAGGCCGGATTCCGCTACGGCGACATGGCGCCCATGGCCATCATCGAACTCGTGGACCGCGATGTCGACGCAAAGGGTGCCGCCGACCGTGCACGCCTTGCAGAAGAGGATGAGGCGGCCGAAGGGTAGCCTGCCGTCGGACGCGGTAGCCGTCACGCGGTCGCGGGAACTCCCGACGGCATTGCTGCACATGATGCGTGGATTGCGGACAAACGCACGGTGCCCTGCCAAGAACCGGCACCCATCACGCCCGGATCGAAAGAACGCGGCTCTTTCCGTCCGCGCGGCCGAAGCGTAGCCTGCATGGCACATGGCTGATCTGTTCGCGAGTCCTGGACCTGAACCCGAGCCCGCCTGGCATCCGCTGGCGGACCGTCTGCGCCCGCGCAGTTTGGAGGAAGTGATTGGCCAGGACGAACTGCTCGGCCCGGACGGTCCGCTTGGCACGATGCTCGGTGCCGATACCTTGGGCTCCGTGATTCTCTGGGGGCCGCCCGGGGTTGGCAAGACCACCGTTGCAAGGCTCCTGGCTGACGTCACCGACCTCGCCTTCGTGCAGGTCAGCGCGATCTTCACGGGCGTTGCGGATCTCAAGAAGGTCTTCGAAGCTGCCAAGATCCGTCGCGGCAACGGTGGCGGAACGCTGCTGTTCGTCGACGAGATTCACCGTTTCAACAAGGCTCAGCAGGACGGGTTCCTGCCGCACATGGAGGACGGAACGATCCTCCTGGTCGGAGCGACCACGGAGAACCCGTCGTTCGAGCTGAATGCGGCGCTGCTGTCCCGTGCACAGGTCATGGTGCTGAACCGTCTTGGCTTGACCGACCTTGAACTTCTCGCACGACGCGCCGAGGAAGCGCTGGGACAGACCCTGCCGCTTGACGGCGCGGCACGCGAGGCGCTCCTGGAACTGGCCGACGGAGACGGGCGCGCCCTCCTGAACCTGATCGAGCAGGTGTCGGGCTGGTCAGTGGAGGACAGCCTCGACCAGAAGGAACTGGCGCGGCGGCTTGCACGACGCGCGGCGCAGTACGACAAGTCCGGCGACGCCCACTACAACCTGATTTCAGCGCTGCACAAGTCCGTGCGCGGGTCGGATCCCGACGCGGCGCTCTATTGGCTGGCCAGGATGCTCGAGGGCGGCGAAGACCCGCGGTTCCTTGCGCGCCGGATCACCCGGATGAGCGTCGAGGACATCGGGCTCGCGGATCCGCAGGCGCAGTCCGTCTGCATCGATGCATGGAACACCTATGAACG
>VYCX01000349.1 GCA_009843725.1 Boseongicola sp. SB0675_bin_26 | reverse complement strand
TCAGCTTCGTGCGGCCGACCCTTGGCTGGGCGACATGGGACGACTGGTTCGAGACTGTGGGGCATCCACAGCCCCGGCCCTGCTACCGGCCTTATGAGGATTGCGTCTACCTGTTAGACGCGGCCGTCGGGGGAAAGGGTCTCGCGCTCGGCTGGCGGAACTTCACGGGCTGCTTCCTCGATGCCGGCTCGCTGGTCATGGTCGGTGGGGACTTCGTCAGTTTCGGCCGGCCCTTTTCCGTCAGGCTCACCACATGGGGACGCAGGCGGCCGCTCGCCCGGCGATGCCTCGACGCCTTCGCGGCCCTGGCGGACGGGGCCTGGAGGGTCTGAAAGTACCCAGGCGGGTCTTGGCGAACCGATACGAACCGGTCGGGTGGCGGAGATCACCGGCCTCATGTGCGGGCGGCTTGCCGAATTTCACCACCTGACGGTTCCCTTGAGCATCAGGGTGCCGGTCGGCGCGCGGTTGCCGGTCTCCCGGCGCGCGGCGTCGAGGCTGAGCTCGAGGTCGGGGGCGTCCCTTGCGGCCGGCGTCAGCCGCCAGCCCACGCGCGCCTCGCGCGCGCCGTCGCCGTCCAGTTCGACGCCCGCGTTCGGGGTGCCCGTGAACCGGCCGCCGAAGGCCGGAAGCCCCCAGCCCGCCTCCGCCCTGAGGCTCCGCGACGCCTCGAAGCCCTCCTCCGGCACGAGGCCCGGCGCGTCCCGCGCTGCCCAGAGACGCTCCGCGGCGCCGGCGGTGGCGCCCACGTCCGAGCTCACCGAGAACCACCGGCCGCGGCCGCGCACGCCCGGGTCGAGGCGGATGCTCGCGCTCACGCCCCATTCCTCGTAGTCGCCGCTATGCGCGAGCAGTGTTCGGGCCCGGGCTTCTATGGCAAGTCCATTGGCCAGGTTGTCGTAGCGCAGGCCACCGCCGGCTTCGACGCTGGTGCCGGTTTCTCCGTCCCCGCCGTCACTCCGCAAGCCAATCTCGATCGACGGTGTGAACGTGGCCCCCGAGGCAAGATCCCGGACATGCGAACCTTCGAGCATCATCCGGTGCCGGCTGGCATTCAAGGTCATGCTCTCGATGGTTTCGGATCCGTCGAGTCCGCCGCGCGTGAATGCGGTTTCGCCCTTTAACCGCAGGTGCGTCGTGCCCCCGGAGATCAGCTGATCGCTGGCCACCAGTGGCCCGTTGACGCCGGCCGCCACCATCCGCCACGAGAGATCGCTCGCTTGTCTGCCGGATGAGTCCTCGACCTCGACTTTGCCCGAGCCGACGCCGACCGTCGCCCAAAGATTGATGCCACCTTGCGCCTGCCAGTTCACATAGGGGTTGAAGCTCGTCACGGTGGACGTGAGTTCGCCCGAACGTGCATTGGAATCCGTGTAATTCGCCTTTCCTGTCGCCCGCGCCAGCAGCACTCCTGCCAGCGTGTTCGCACCCAGTTTGCCATCCATCCCGAGGTTGGCGCTTGTCACGTTGCCGTCGTAGGTCATGGCCTGCGGGTTGCCACCTGAGAATTTGCGATAGTCTCCGCTTCCCCAAAAGGTCAGGTTTCGCCTCTGTCCGGTGCCCGGCGTGTCGAGCGCCAGCACAAAGGACGAGCCCTCAAGCAGCTGACCGGGATCGAGCGTGCCACTTTCCAGCGCCTGCCGGTTGGCCAGCAGCGCTGCGGGGAGCGTGGAGGCGCCCGCCAGACTGAGATCTCTGGCGGTTGGGGCACCGGACGTCGCCTGCTGGATGCGGCTCGAAACGGCATCGACCGTACTCGCGGTCATGGCGCGCATCATCTGAGGCAGCACGGATTCGATCACCGTGCTATGGTGCACAGCGGTCGTCTCCGGCGCTTTGAGGTAGACGCCCGAACCGATGACGAGCCTGGTCGTGACTTTGGACCCGTCGCCTGCCGTGGTCGTCCTGGTGAACTCTCTTGCATAACCCAGCTTGGGGATGTCGGCGCTGTCGGTGTCGTCCGAGGGGTCGTCAAAGTAGTATTCCACGAAACCGCCTTCCGGGCTGCTGCTCGCTGCCTCGAGGACCTGCGGAAGGACCAGCTTCCCTGTCACCACGTCACGGACGGTCGGCACCAGCGGCCGGAGCTCGAATCTGTCCGGAAATGCTCCATGAACCAGGATGATGTTGCTGGATCGGTCCAGCACATAGAGATAGACGGAGCCATGTCTCCATGGCCCGTTCGGATCTCTGAGCGCCAGCCTGGCTTTGGCGAAAGCCGCTCTGGATTCCGCCGTGGTGCGCGCGCCACTCAGGGTTCTGCCAAGGAATCGCAACGCTTCGGTGACGAATTCCTTCAGCGTCTCGCGGTCCACAACGTCCCTGGCGGTAATCGCCGGATTGCCGTAGTCGATGTCTTCGTCCCTCAAGTGAGATGCGTCGAGATCGAATCCGGCGAGCAACACGCGCGGCTGCTCCGTATTGACCGAGACATAAGCGGCAGCGTAGCCGCTCGCGCCCGGGAATCCCGGCCGAACGCCCGCCACCGCTCTGGTCAGGTCGAACGGGCCATGCGCCTCGTTTCTCAGAATCTCGGAAAGCCTGGACTGAGCCTGGTTTCTGGCAACAGGGTCCGGAGACTGCAGGGCCGCCGAGACCGGCCTAGGAACACCGAGTGCAAAAAGAATCTCGGCGTAAATCGCGGGTTTCAGACTGCCGGCTGAAAGGGACATGTCCTTGGCATGAAGATACACTCGGCCATCAGGTGTCAGCGTGACGATGAAAGTGGAACCGGAACGCATCGGGCCGCCCTCGAGTCGAAGCCGGCATCCCGCGTATGCAAGCTGTTCCGCTGACACGGTTTCCGAGCCGCGGCTCTTGAACTGTGCCGTCACCGCCAACGCGAAATCCCCTAGGGTGGCGCTGCCACTCTCCACATCTTGCGCCGTCACGGTCGGATCTGGCGGGGGCGTGACACCGGGAGTGAGCGGGCAGTCGTCCCGCCCCTGCGCCAAGGCTGCCTCTGGATGGGTCGTGACGCCAAGCAGAACGAACAGGCCGAACACCAAAAGCGTCGATGTGGCGACGGTCAACGTTCGGGCACCGGTTCCGAGAAGGCCGCCGCACGGCGAAATTCGACGAATTGCGTTCACGATGGATTTTGTCCCAATGATGGCCTCAACCCGACATGGAGCCCGATTCCGCCATAGGATTCTCATGCCTCCGGTTCCTTGATTCCGTTCTTTTTCATCCCGTTCGAGATGTTTCCCGGCGTTGTGTTGTAGCGCTTCGCGATGAAATTCCGCTTTGACCTGTCCGAAAGCCATGAAGAAATTCCTTCTCCGATTGGTCTCGTCGAGCCTCTTGGATCCGATGATCCCATAGACCCTATCCTATCCACCCTGATGCCGTCGTCCTGCCCCCAAATCTGCACGCAAGATCGTCCCGAAGGACTGGGAGCCGCCAGATCGACAACGCGTTCGCCATTTGTCACGGCGAAGTGGAATTCACTATGGCGGATTCGGAAATCGCGGCAAGCGTCATTTTGATCCCATGCTTCGGCGCCGGTTGCCGACCGGGGAGTTTCGCATTCCGTGCCCTCCACGAACCGGAACTTTCCTGGGGCTCTGTTGCAAAAGTTTTCCAGAGTTGCAGAGCGTGCGATGGCCCCGCCTTTTCTCAAGATCCTTGCCGGATCGCGATCCGTTCCAGCTCTGCTCCGTGCAGTGACATCAGTTCGCTCATCATGTCCGGCCCCATGCCGAAGGCACGTTCGACAAGACGCACTTCGCCCCTGACGCCGGACTGAAGCTGAAAGGCGCCGGCCTGCTTCTTCCTGAGCGCGCATTGCCTCGAAGCCCTTGATCGTGGCGCAGGCCGTCTTCATCGACTTGAAGCCAAGGGTCGGCTTGATCAGGCGCTTGAGCTTGCCATGGTCGGCCTCGACGACGTTGTCGAGATATTTCACTTGTCTGTGGTCGGTGTCGGAGGGGCACTTTCCCGCTTTCTTCAACTCTCGAATGGCCTGGCGCAGCATCCCGCCTTGTCCGTGTTGATGACGAGGGGCTTCTCCCACGCCTTGCAGGCGCGCAACGCCTTGCCCGGGGACCTCCTGGCGGCGTTGGCATTGCGGGTCTGCGACAGGTGGAAGTCGATGGTGTCGCCACGGCCGTTGACCGCGCGGTACAGATACGCCCATTTCCCCTTGACCCTTGTGCATGTTTCGTCCACGCGCCAGGACCGCGACAGGCTGCCTGGCCGACAGTGCCAGCGCAGCCGCCTTTCGATCTCCCGCGCACAGGCCTGCACCCAGCGATGGATGGTGGTGTGGTCCACCGAGACGCCGCGCTCTTCCAGCATTTCCTCAAGGTCACGGCAGCTGACGCCGTACCTGCAGCATCACCGGACGGCCCAAAGGATGATCTCGCCCCGGAAATGTCGCCACTTGAAGTCATGGGTCATGGGAGCGTCTCCAAAGGCACACATGTCGGGGCACCATGTCGTGCCACGTCACTTTCCCCAACATGGAGGTCGCATGCATCCGAAGCTCGATCGAGACCCCATGGCCAAGGCCGAATGCGCGCGTCAGCTTCGTCTGACAGTCGCAGGACGTGCAGCACGAGAAGCTGTTCGAGGAAAGGCGCAGCGGCTCCACATTTTTTGCAACAGTGCCG